>JALNZH010000383.1 GCA_023229405.1 Bacteroidota bacterium | reverse complement strand
GGAACATTTAAATGATGATCGAATAATTCGTCTGTTCCGGAGGTGAACAATCCAAAACCGTCTTGATAATCCCACGATGTCCAGGTAATTCCCTTCAGTTCCAGATATTTCCTCACCACGTCGTACCAGCGCACACGATCTTCGTTGTAGCAGTTCGGTTTATACACACCGAATTCTCCGCAGAACAGTTTTACCTTTCTGCCCTTCATGAAATTCGCAGCAATGTCGAGCGTCGTTTGTACTTTTGTAATCGTTCCATTCACGGAATAATTAGTAAAATCGTTCTGCACCCACGTTCCGGCAAGCGCCGCGGGAAAAACCGGCATTCGCGCAGCATTGTATGGAAACGGCATGCCGCCGAGCGGTTCCAGCGACGGAGTGGACCAGCTGGCTCCCTGATGCGTAAAAAGGAACGGATCGTAAAAATGAAATGTATAAATGAGATTTGTGTCGGCATACACCGGCATCGCATTCAGATTATTATAACCGTTCCATCCCGCCGGTCCGACAATAATAGTATGCATCGAATCGATCGTGCGAATGGAATCGATCACCATTCCCTGAACCGTATTCCAAACATCGTCCGCAATGCCGTGCGGTTCGTTCAATATTTCGTAATAGACATGCGACGACCGGCTCTTAAAATGTTCCGCCATCTGTTTCCAGACTGGGATGAGTACCGTTCCAATGTTAGATGGTGTACTCACGGCCGGATCAAAGGTGTGATTGTCTAAAATGATGTGCAATTGCAATTCTTCCGCCCAGGTGACGGCTTGGTCTAAAAAATCGAACAGTAGCGGATCGACAGTGTACGACGGACTGCCACTCGTCATCGGATGCATATTAATTGGCAGACGAATCACATCGCAGCCGAGCGATTTGATATTCTCTAAATCCTTTTTCGTGTATTTCGAAAAATGGATTTGTTGCGCGTTTGATTGCTGAAACCAGTTAGTTAGGTTCACACCGCGGCTAAAGGGGATTTCACCGGCGAAGATTATTGTGGAGGCAAAGATTGTAAGAAGTACTAGTGTAAAATTTTTTTTCAATAATACCTCAGTGGAGTTTTTCTATTTTCAAAATAAAAATTACTGTCGTCCTTGCTTTAAAAGACAGCCGTATAGCGATCACTCATCCGATGCTGAAGTTAAAACACTTTTCCGGTACTCAGTCGGCGTTTTGCCGGTCTGTTCCTTAAACAGCGTATTAAACGTCGCTTTAGAGTTAAATCCCGCATCGAATGCGATCGAGAGAATCTTTAAATGATGTTTTGTCGGATCGGCTAGATCATTTTTCACCTCTTCCAGTCGGTATCCGTTCACAAAATCGTAAAAATTCTTCTGCAGTTTTGTATTGATCACCTCGGAAAGATTGTGCGGCGAAATGGAGAGCGTTTCGGAGAGTTCTGTTAACGTTAACGAGCTGTTCCGATAAGTCTTTTGGTCGCGCATTACCATAAGCAGAGATTGAAGATATTGTTTCGCCGTTTCGTCGGAGAGTCCGGAACGTTCATATTTTACCGTATTAATTCCGCTGCTGGATATTTCAATCTCTTCCACCGTTTGCATGGCTTTTTCTACCGATCGTTCAGAAAAAATTTCGGATTTCAGCAATCCGAGATATCCCATGCCGTACACATACACCGCAAATCCGATTGAGGAAAAGATAAAATTGGATAGATTAATTCCATCTAACAAAAAGAGTTCTTCCACGCAAAAGATGGAAACGGCGATTCCTCCAGTATACGTGATATTCCGGAGCCAGGTCAGCTGGACTGTTTCTATGGAAGAGACGACATCCTTTACATGATCGTTATATCGCCTAATCAACCGCAGGCTCAATCCCAGATAGAACAAGCCAAGCACAATCACAGAAATGCTGTAAAATTGCAACAACAACGGTATTTTTGACACATGTACCTCGCCGCCGTCGGAAAGATCGATCTGATTCGTGATAATCGCGATTAATAAAATAATTTCGTATACAATAAACGGAATAAAGTGAGGAAATTCATTTTTGCTGATTGTTTGTGATCGGAAAATGAGATGTTGAGTGTACAAATAATGAAGCGGCAGTGCGGCAAGCGCCAGTCCGCTGAGCAGGAACAGATATGAATGGTCCAGGTACAATCCCGTATCCTGAAGGACGAGGTGGACAAGCACCGCAGTATAACTGAGCATCAGCAGCGCAAGATACCGGTTGGCGAATAGTGCGCGATGTTTCTGAAAGAGTAATAATGCCAAAAGAAGTCCCTGCGCTGCAGCAAGAAGTATGATAACATTGACAAGATTCAATTCCATGCGGAAAGATACGGTGAAATGGCAGGAACTACAATGAACAAAAACGCCTGAGCTAAATCTTGACTCAAGGATATGGAAAGACAGATTATTAACAGTATCAAGTATTTATAGTGTGGTGATTCAAGCAAAGCATACCTACATCAACAAAAGTAATGTTTCATTGGAATAGACCTTTCTTATTATATTGATGTACGTTCAATCGGGAGACAAAGGAATTAGATGGTGTTTAAAATAATATTTTCATCGGCTCTTTTCGGAATGTTGTGTCTCCAAATATTATTATCGAACCATTCTAATAATCTCCTTGTTATAAAAGACGGAAATATAAAAGAATTGCGGATAACCGCCATTGATATTTTCGCAGCATGCGATAACGAAGAGAATATATTCAGTCTTACAATTAGCGATCCCTTTTATACCTCCATTGAGACGATACTAACGGAATTGCTTTCCATGTATCCATCCGCCGTGGTACGGAGTTCTTTTTCTTCTTTTCTTGTGCCGCCTTGACATGGTCAATTCGTAAACGGCATTCCTTTGGAACTCCCTCAAGAAAAGAAGAGAGTATGTGTTTTCCAATTTTTGGTAATTATTTTGGACAAGTATGATTTTCCCTCAATTTTCAAA
>JALNZH010000382.1 GCA_023229405.1 Bacteroidota bacterium | reverse complement strand
CGCGTCATGTAATGAATCGATCGCTTCTCTGGTGAAGCCGCGGCGGCGGAGACCGATAATGTTCAACCGTTCGAATGACACCGGCCAACCGCCGGCAATAATGTACGGGGGAATATCTTTCGGCACGCGGAAATGTCCGCCAACCATTGTATGTGCGCCGATCGTTACAAACTGATGGATTGCTGTTAGTCCGCCGATGATGGCAAAATCCTGAATGGTGATATGTCCCGCCATCTGCACGGAATTTGCGATGATGACGTTATTGCCAATAACACAGTCGTGTGCAACATGAACATAGGCCATCAGTAAACAGTTGCTGCCAACGGAGGATTTGAGATGCTGCTTTGCAGTACCGCGATTCAGCGTACAGAATTCACGAATGGTGGAATTATCCCCTAGCTCAAAAAACGTCCGTTCATTTTTGTAGGAAAGATCCTGCGGCGCCGTAGAAACGACAGCGCCTTTGTGAATCATACAGTTTTTTCCGATTCGCGCACCATTCGCGATAAGCGTATGAGGACCAATATACGTCCCTTCTCCAATAATCACATCGTCTTCAATAACGGAATACGGATCGACAATAACACTGTCGGCAAGTTCCGCTTTGGAACTGACAATTGCAGTAGAATGGATTTGAGTAGCCATAGTAGGTTATGCCTTTGGTAATTTCGGTCTATCTACGATTGTCGCCATCATTTCTGCTTCGCAGACGAGTTGTCCGTCAACATACGCTTCTCCGCGCATTGTGCATACTTTACTGCGCCGGTTCACCATCGTCAGTTCATACACGAGCTGGTCGCCGGGAACCACCTGCCGCCTGAATTTTGCATTGTTGATGCCCATAAATAACACGAGTCGATCATTCGTATCCGAACCATCCAGCAATAGAATACCGCCAGTTTGTGCCATTCCTTCTATGATCAACACACCGGGCATCACCGGGGCACCGGGAAAATGTCCCTGGAAAAATTGCTCGTTCATCGTTACACTCTTCACACCAACGCATCGTTCGTTCAATTGGAATTCGACGATCTTATCAACTAACAGGAACGGATACCGGTGCGGAAGGATCCGCTGCAGAGCACTAACATCAAATATTACTCCATGTTTCTTTTCATGTTGATATTTTTTGACGATCTTCTTTTGTTGATAGAGTTTCCGTACGACCTTTGCGAATTCCACATTCGCAGCGTGACCGGGACGAGCGGCAAGAATATGTGCCTTTAACGGCACACCAATCAGCGCCAGATCACCGACCATGTCCAGCAATTTATGCCGGGCCGGTTCATTTTTGAAATGAAGCGCTTTGTTATTAATCGGTTGTCCGTGTCCGCCTAAGAAGATCGATTCTTTAATTCCCAATTTATCCGCAACGCGCCGGAGTTCCTCATCCGGCAGATCTGTGTCCGCAATAACAATGGCATTGTCTAGCGTGCCCCCTTTGATTAAGCCAGCTTCCCGCAATTGTTCCACTTCATGGAGGAAGCAGAATGTACGGCACATAGAAAATTCGGAAACAAATTCTTTTTCCAGATCGAAAATACCAGTGTGCTGACTTCCCAGCGCTGGATTATTATAATCTACCATTACGGTCATCCGGAAATCATCAGTCGGAAGCGCAACAATATGCACACCCCGTTTTTCATCTTTATACTCCAGCATCTGATCGATCACAAGATAATCTTTCGGAGAATCCTGCATTTCAAAACCGGCTTCCTGCAACACATCCACATACGGTTTTGCGCTTCCATCACCGATCGGAGGCTCAATACCATCCAGATCAATGATGATATTATCAATCAGCAATCCAACAATCGCTGCAAGAACATGTTCGGTTGTATGTACACGAACGTCGCCGATACCTAGCGTTGTGCCCCGTGCAACATCCACAACATGATCGACATCCGCAGGAATCTCCGGCGAACCGCCGATATCCACACGGCGGAAACGAATGCCGTAATTTTCAGGCGCCGGACGGAATGTCATGGTGCACTTCGTTCCGGTATGCAAACCGACTCCGGACAACGAAACTGGTTTTTTAATCGTACGTTGCTGAACTAACATCGAACCTCCCAAGATCAACCGTACATCGGAATTTTAACCGATGCATGGTTATGATTGTTTTCGTTTTGAAATTTCTTGTTCCAAAGCATCAAGCCGCAGTGTTAAGTCTCGTACTTCCATTACCATTTCCGGTAATGATCGGGATGCCGCCTCAATCCTCTTCCATTTCCCCGCTTCTTTTGCAGGATATCCTGAATATGTTGCACCGGAAATATCCAACGCACGTGTAGCCGTTGTTCCTCCAGCAATTTTTACATCGTCCGCTGTAAATACATGTCCGGTTATCGCCACAGCTCCGCCAATCATGTTTCTATTTCCGATTTTTGTACTTCCGGCAACTCCGGACGAACCGGCAATCACCGTATCTTCCCCGATAACCACATTATGGGCAATCTGAACTAAATTATCGAGTTTGGTTCCCCGCTTAATTCTTGTTTCACCCAAGGTCGCACGGTCAACACATGTATTCGCTTGCACTTCAACATCGTCTTCCAACACCACAATTCCCAATTGCGGAATCTTCCGGTATGATTTATCGTTGCGAGGCGCAAATCCAAATCCATCACCGCCGATTACTGCACCCGGTTGAATAATCACTCGGTTACCGAGGATACATTCTTCTCGGATAGTGACATGCGAATATATCAGACAGCTTTTACCAATTTTCACATCACGTCCGATTACAACGTGCGGATGGATCGTGACATGATCATCAATAATGGAATTGTTTCCAACAACAACGTACGGACCGACGGAACATCCGGTTCCAATCTTCGCACTTTGAGCAATCACCGCAGTGGGATGAATGCCAGGTTCGATGTCGATCTTTTTCGGCGCAAATGTTTCGATGGCGATCACGAACGATGTGTATGGATCATCTAATTTGATTAATGCC
>JALNZH010000381.1 GCA_023229405.1 Bacteroidota bacterium | reverse complement strand
GGGAATCTATATCCCAAAAAAATTTGGCATCAGAATAGAAGATACCGTTGTTGTGCGGAAAGAAGGATGCGAAGTGTTAACCAGTTCTCCTAAGGAATTGATCATTTTGTGAATTTACATTCTATTTTTTTGCCAATTATTGTTGTCAATTCCACACGTTGTCAGCGGGGATCCAAATGTTTGACGCCCTCCGATAGAAGTATTCGGGGATGACAATATTTTTAGTGCTCTTGAAGATTATTCAATTGAATTAATGAAAAAAGTTCTCATTATCGCCTATTATTTTCCACCGCTCGGAGGCAGCGGCGTCCAACGGACATTGAAATTCGTCAAGTATCTTCCACAATACGGTTGGGAACCTACTGTGTTGACCATTGGCAGCACTGCGTATTATGCAAAAGATGAATCGCTGTTGAAAGAAATCGAACAGTTAAACATACGGGTTGTTCGCACACAGTCAATTGATCCGAACGCAGTGCTCCATAAAAACAATAAAGAGATCATTAAGATGCCGAAGGAAAAGACACGCAAATTTCTCACCTTCCTCAGCGATATGATCTTCATACCGGATAATAAGATTGGATGGAAAAAACATGCGCTAAAGGCGGCCGGTGAATTGTTGAAGAAGGAGAAATTCGATGTCCTGTATGCAACAGCACCCCCAGTCACAGATTTTCTAATCGGCGTAGAACTGAAAAAACGATTTAAGATTCCGCTAGTGATTGATTACCGCGATTCATGGATCAATTATCCGTACAAATATTTCCCAACTTCACTCCACCGGTATATTCACTTCCGCAAAGAAAAAAATGTCGTGCATAAGTCCGATATGATTCTTACCACCAGCAGACACGTGAAGGAAGAATTGATTCAGCGTCACAAATTCCTGAATTACAACGACATTACCATCCTTTCGCACGGTTTTGATCCAGACGATCTGCTGGTAGCCAATCCGAACATGTTACCGCGAACCGAGAAAATGCGCATTACCTATTCCGGCATGTTCTATGGAACAATTACTCCAGTGTATTTTCTGCAGGCACTTGCTAAAGTATTTAAGGAAAATTCACGGATGCGCGGAAGAATTGAAGCTTGTTTTGCCGGTTTATTTAGACCTGAACATATTAACTTAGTGAATCAGCTCGGTCTGCAAAACTCGGTGAATCTGCTTGGTTATCTTGAACACAAGGAAGCGGTAAAATATTTAATGGCATCGGATGTCTTGTGGCTGATCAACCAGGACGATCTGATGACACCGGGAAAACTCTACGAATATATCGGCACCGGCAAGAAAATTCTCGGATGTGTCACCAAAGGGTATCTCAGTAACACGATTGAAGAAGCCGGGGGAATGTGTGTGGAACCGACGAACGTGGATAAGATTGCTGTGGCGATCACCGATTTGTACCAACACTTCGAACGGAATGAACTGCGGGGGGCTCGTCCGGAAGTGATCGACAAGTATAATAGAAATAAATTGACCGGAGAACTTGCGAAAATTTTTACGAAATTTCTTGAGGTGTAAGCGATGAATGTTTTAGTGGTCGGTTCCGGAGGCCGAGAGCATGCAATTGTGTGGAAGTTGAAGCAAAGCCCGCGTGTGGCGAAAGTATATTGTGCGCCGGGTAATGCCGGTATTTCCGTCGATGCAGAATGTGTGCAGATTAAGGCGGACGATATTTACGGTCTTGCACAGTTCGCACAAACAAATGCGGTGGGATTGACGGTGGTCGGCAGCGAATTGCCTCTGGTAAAAGGAATTGTGGATCTGTTCGAAGAACGGGGATTGACGATATTTGGTCCTTCCAGGGCAGCTGCTCAGGTGGAAGGGAGTAAGATGTTTCTGAAACATTTTCTGAAACGACATACTATTCCAACTGCGAACTATGAAACGTTTAACCAGTCGGAAATAGAAAAGGCGAAACGGCATGTAATGAATTTCCTTCCCCCGTACGTTATAAAAACCGATGGACTTGCAGCTGGCAAAGGAGTTGCGATCTGTCAAACGAAGGATGAAGCGCTCACGACAGTAAGTGAATATTTTCAGGATAAAGTGTTCGGCGATGCGGGAAATAACATAGTGATTGAAGAGTTTATGGAAGGGGAGGAAGCTTCCGTATTTGCCATGTGCGATGGATCGGATTATGTGTTACTTTCACCGGCACAGGATCATAAAAGGATCGGAGACGGCGATACCGGAAAAAACACCGGCGGCATGGGAGCGTATGCTCCTGCACCGGTTGTGACAAAAGACATTTTGGGTCGAGTTGAACGGGATATTATAAAACCGACGCTTGAAGGAATGAAAGCCGAAGGGCATCCATATAAGGGATGCCTGTATGTTGGTTTGATGATGACTGCAGCGGGTCCGAAAGTGGTGGAGTTTAATTGCCGCCTCGGTGATCCGGAAACGCAAGCGGTAATGCCGTTGATTGATAGTGATGTATTTGAACTGTTTCATTCGTGTGCAACGGGGACAGTAGGTACGTATTCGTTGACAATGAAAAGATCATCGGCGGTGTGTATCGTCATTGCGTCGAATGGATATCCGGACGAATATGCAACCGGGAAAACAATCGACGGACTTGAGCATGTTGCCAAGGATGTGGTAGTGTTTCATGCCGGGAGCAAGATAAAAAACGGAAAGATTGTCACTGCCGGAGGAAGAGTATTGGGAGTAACAGCGCTTGGCGATGGATTACAATCGACGATTGCGCGCGCATATGCGGCCGTGAAGAGCATCAAATTTGACGGCATGTATTATCGTACTGATATCGGGAAAAAGGGTTTGTCACTGTAGGACAACGTAATAGAAACATCTGAACAATAAGATGTCTTTTGTCATTCTGACATCGAGATGGGATTTTTCAGATGATTCTAATATTGACTTTTATGCTCACTAAATAGAAAGGATATATGAATATACTTGTCACCGGCGGTGCCGGATTTATCGCATCAAATGT
>JALNZH010000036.1 GCA_023229405.1 Bacteroidota bacterium | reverse complement strand
ATCACAATGTGCACCCGAGGTATACTCGAGTGCACATTGTTATTTACATGGTCAAATCAACGATTGCTTCATCGAGAATACGTAATGCATATTCTTTAGAATCAGCAGGTGGATCACCTTGTTCATCGAAGTTCCAGATGTGAGCGCAGATACAGTATAGCCTGGCATAAAAATCCATTGTACCATTGCATATGAGTACGGCGTCAAGTTCATCACCGCTCAAAGTAAAATCCATAATGAACTCATGAATGATACTCCAAATCTCAGCTGGTGCATTGTCACCATCTGTATTTGCTACAGACTCTTTTAACCGTTTAAATTGTTCTAAGCCAAATGCCATGACAACCTCCACTGTTAATAGTCAGATTCAATCTTAAATCCTTGTCCTTGCAGAATTTCAAGTACCAACATCTCAGCTGGGCACATGCTTGCATGCCATATACGACGCCATTGTTCAACAGTAATTGGTTCATCCTTATACCTGAGAATCTCAATCGTTCGTTTGGCGTGAATTACACATCATTCCATTGCTCTAATAGCTTCGTCCATGATAACCTCCACTATACTGACATCATCAGGCGGGATGAGAGGTCAGCAATTTATTAGCCGCACTGCAGATTAACTACACGGTCAAGTCAACAATTGCTTCATCAAGTACACGCAGTGCATACTCTTTCGAATCAGCAGGTGAATCACCTTGCTCATCATAATTCCAGATGTGAGCGCAGATACAGTACAGCCTCGCATAAAAATCCATTGTACCGTTACGCTCAAGCACAGAATCAAGGTCATTCTGTGCTTCAACAGAGTTGAACTGTGCAATGAAGTCGTCAACAGCACACCAAACATCAGCTGGTACATTGTCGCCATTCGTACATGCAATAGACTCTCTTAACTGTTTGAACTGTTCTAAACCGAATGTCATGATAACCTCCGTTGTGCTGACATCATCAGGCGGGATGAGAGGTCAGCGAGTTATTAGCCGCATTGCAAGTTAATTATTTATTAAACTCAGGGTCATTAACCATTGCATATACTCGTGCTTCAAAGTCCTCAAATATAGATTTAAGAAATTCATCAACTTCATCTTGCCGCTCAAGTGGGGTTTTACCGGTCATGTCACCGACATAAGAGTTGTTATCGTTAAGTATTGACTTAATCGCAATAGCCACAGTCTCAGCATCACGTTCACTCAGTTTCATAATAACCTCCAGTGTTGTTACTCTCTGGTCATTGCTGACCAGAGAGTGTTGATGTTAAGACTCTAAGAACTTCCAGCCTTTAGAATCAGTTGCAATTGCATATCCGTCTTTACGAAGATAAGACATTTGAGAACTGATGTTTCTTTCCGAGATTCCAACACGTTTTGCCAGCATCGGCACACTAATATGCGCACCTTCTTTGAGAATCGCCAGTACTTCTTCCTTGCGACCAGGTTTCTCAACAACAATCACTTCTGTTGCTACATCCAGACAGTCAATCGTCTCCAGCATGTCAGCAACCAACGTCTCCAGTACAATAATTCTTGCTTCGAGTTCATTCTTCGTCATGACAACCTCCAGTACTTCGTGAGATATGTTGCCAGATACTTCTATATCTCTTTTGTTGTTCAACTCTTCTGGCACACCAAGAGTTGTATATTATATAGTCAAGACAATCTTGTTATATAATATAATTAAATTATTTCTTCAAATTTAATTTGAATAAATTATATAAAAAATTTTTAAAAAAATAAATAAAAAAATTTTATATAATAATATTAAATATTTATTTGATGTATAATATTTATAAAAAATTTTATATATAAAGGGGGTGTATAGACTTTAAAATAAAACAAATTCGTCACTTTTAAACCTTGTTTACAAAACTTTGGGCCTATAAGGCCACATATACTCTTTTTGAAGCGCATAGACGCAGGCCACCATGAAGTATAAAACTTTGGGCCTATAAGGCCACATATACTCTTTTTGAAGCGCATAGATGCAGGCCACCATGAAGTATAAAACTTTGGGCCTATAAGGCCACATATACATTCCTATGCTATGAATTTTGAAGCGCATAGATGCAGGCCACCATGAAGCACTACACTTTTTAGGCGCTTTCTACAAAACTTTGGGCCTATAGGATCATATATACTCTTTTTGAAGCGTATAGACGCAGGCCACCATGCTGTATACGCGCACACGCACGCGCGATCAATTTTATATACGCGCGTATAAGCCTTAAAAACTTAGTTTCTGGTCGCGTAATTCGCCGTTTTTAAGCTTTATTTTACTAATTAGTACTAACCTATAGTCCATATACTCTTTTTGACTACACTTTATCTCTTCATATACTGTATATTAATAACAAATAGCCAAATTTTTAGCTTTACTTTTAGATCCGGACTCGTTATAATCTAATTAAGTTGGGTTTTGGTCTCCCGGCTATCGTGTTTCTCCTGGAACTGTGCGCGGGAGCTCTTTAGTCCCGCGCACATTCAGCGCTTTTACTAAAAAGGTACTGTTATGGCTATAGACGTTGAACTTTTGAGACTGCAATACGAGATACTCAATGTCTCAGTTGAGTCATTGGCACGGTCTGCTGGTATTCCGCAAGACCTTATACAACGCGAGATTGATAAGGGCCGCTGGACTGTGCTTTGGCCAGACGAGAATGAACCGAAGCTCGTAGTTGAAGAAGACGAAGACCTATTCACTGTTTCCACAAACCAGTATATCGATAAAACAAGGCGCCGTTTACAAGCGTACTCTTACGCAAAAGAAATTTTGCTTGCGACGCGGTACCTCGAACTTGAATCAAATCTTATTAAAAAAGCCAACCAAGTCTTAGAGAACCTTACAACTGTGGATATGACTGCAGCTTCAGGCCTCAAAACTCTGTCCTCTCTATACCGTGACTTATCCAAAGGGCTTTCTTCCGTCTCTTCACTCTCTCTGGGCACTGACGAAGAAGGCTTACCAACTGTAATCATCAAAGACTTGTCTGGACGTGACCAAATGACAATGCGAGCAACGCGGTCACCGCGAACTAATCCAAATCCACCCTTGGATACGAAATGCGACGATGCGATTTAAATACATACGAGACCATGATCAAGACCGCGTGCTTGACGATTATTTTTACTGCACTGACCGCGTCGCAATTATTACTGGGCCTCTTGGCTCAGGCAAAACATTCACATCCTGTGAAAAGATCTTTGATAGGATGTGTAATCAGTGGCCAAATAAGGAGCGCGCGCGTAAGACAAGATTTTATGCAATTAGGAATACGTACCCTGATCTCCTTGGTACAACCGTTAAAGACTGGATGGACCTTTTCGGTGACCTGGGAAAATACAAAGGTGGTGGTATTGAGCCTCCTTCTCATAAATTGCATTTTAAGCTTCCTGATAGAACAATAGTTCAATCGGAGTTTATCTTTCTTGCGCTTGACCGGCCCCAAGCCATCAAAAAGCTGAGAGGGGCACAGGCCACTGGCTTTTGGCTGAACGAGATCAAAGAGTTACCAAAAGCAGTAATTGACATGTGTGACTTACGGCACGGTCGTTATCCGTCAAAGATGGACGGTGGGCCCACTTGGCATGGCATCATAGGTGACACCAACCAGGTTGACCAGGACCACTATTTGTATGAGCTTGCAGAAGTGACTAAGCCTAAAGGCTGGAGCTTCTTTACACAACCAGGTGGTGTACATAAGAAGACACCTGAAGGAGAGTGGACCGTTAATCCAGATGCTGAGAACATAATCAACTTACCTGATGACTACTATGAAGCTGGTATGGAGGGTAAAGGTGATGAGTGGATTAAGGTCAACCTTGGGAACATGTATGGTGCTGTGTCCGATGGACAAGCAGTATACAGAGAACAGTGGAACGACCAACTCCATGTTAACTCAGAAATACGCTTTATCCCAGATGAGCCTATAGCGGTTGGCCTTGACTTTGGGTTAACTCCAGCGGCCATCTTTGGCCAGCAGACGGCCAGAGGGACAGTCAACGTCCTTGCCGAACTTACGAGTAACGGCATGGGTATCAGACAATTTTACACTCTGGTCGTAAGGCCTTTTGTCGTTAAGCACTTTTCTAAGGCCTCAAGTATAACGTGGGTTGGTGACCCTGCTGGAGCTAAACGTGCTGAGACTGACGAACAGACTGTTTTTAAAGAGCTTGAGGACTTAGGTATCATTGTCGAACCAGCGAATACCAATGACATTACAATGCGCATTGAAGCAGTACGATTTTACTTGACTACAATGTCGGGGCTAAGACCAGCATTTCAGCTACATCCGCGCTGTAATGTGGTCCGTAAGGGCTTTAACGGTGGTTATAAGTTTAGACGTATACAAGTAATCGGTGATGAACGATATATGAGTGTACCTGATAAAAACACTTTTTCGCATCCACATGATGGACTACAGTACCTTATGATGTACTATAAAGGCGATACAGGTGACTCAAAACCGTTTGTACGTAAAAAGGTGACAACCAGATGGGGAAAATGATAACTTATAAAGGCGTAAAGCCCAGTATGCAAACCCTACATGGTTGGGTATGGGAAGCTATGACTGGGCATTCTGGCTGGCGAGCAAGTTGCTGGGAGGACGCCGAATTCAAAGACGGTTTACACTGGACTGCAGCAGACTATAATGCAGCAGTAGCAAAAGGTATAAATCCTTTAACTATTAATAGGGTACTACCCGTCTTAAACCTCATTAACGGTAATTACATTCGCGCACAAAAAGATATTATCGCTAAAGGCCGCACCAAGCAGGACCATGAAATTTCACAAGTAATGTCAGAGGCTATTGCCTATGTTGTCGATCAGAATGACGGAGCCCTACTCCAGCGTAATGCGTTTGACACGCAGATTACCGTGGGGTACAACCACGTCTTTGTTGGATATAACTCAGATCCACGTAAAGAACGGGTGCTACTCCAAGAAACACCATGGTATAACTGCTGGTGGGACCCGTACGGTAGCCCATGGCTTAAAACCCACAGTTGTCGGTACTTCTTTCAAGCTGCATGGAAAGACATTGATGACGTAAAGATGGCATTTCCTCAGTTCGCAAATGACCTTGATGAAGAGTACCGAGCGCTGTGTGATGTTTCTACAGCAATGTTTATGACAGACATTGGAACTGAGATTGAGAATTATAAAGATTTTCTCTCAGCGGGCCAATGGGTCAATACAACTCGACGACGAGTACGCCCTGTAGAAATGTGGTATACCACAGTAGTACCTACATGGTTCGCTATTATGCCGAATGGCCGAGTTATTGACATGGATAAACTGCCTATGCAAGAGCAGTATGCGGTTGTACAGGCGTCACAAGAAGTCCTCCAGGCTTCCGTAAAAAAGATGAATGTCACTACATTCGTCGGGAATCTACAGCTGCAGGATGTTCCGACGCCATTTCCGCATGATGAATTTCCGTATGTACCATATATAAGCTATTTAGACCGTTTTGGATTCCCATACGGCGTTCCAAGAAACGTTAAGGAACAGAATATGGAAGTCAACAAACGCCGGTCTATGGGCTTAGCGCTTCTCGGTAGTAAACGAGTAATTGCTGAAGAAGGCGCAGCGGAAGATCTCAACGTGCTGTATGAAGAAGCCAACAGTATTAACGGCATGATCGTAGTCAAGAAGGGGAAACTTAACGCTGTTACTATTGAAGATTTAACGTCTTTAGCGGCCCCTCAGATCTCCATGATGCAACAATCTGAGAATGAGATACAAGAAATCGTAGGGGCAACAGATGAAGCTATGGGCGCGACAACTCCAGCTCAATCTGGCATCTCTCTGGACAAAAAGCGCTCTATGGCTTCGACTATGACGCTAAACCTACTCGAAAATGCTTATACCTCACAAAAGCGTATGGGCGAACAGATTATGTCACTTGTACAGTCTTCATGGACTGCTGAGAAAGTTATGCGTGTAGTTGACAGACTCTCTGGTGTCGAGAAGTTTGTAGAGGTTAATAAGCGTATTGACGACGGATACGGCAATATTACAGTCCATAATGACTTGACGCAGAGTAGATTTGACTTACAGGTTGCTACTGCAGAAATGACTGACACCATGCGTGAGAAGAATATGGACCTGCTATTCTCCGCGATTAACAAGGCGCCTACTGAAGCTGTCGCGCCGCTGCTTAATGTTGCTTTTGAGCTCTCTGATATACCTGAAAAAGAGCGTATTCTGTCACAGGTACGCGAAGCTACTGGTATGGGCCCTGTAGACGAGACTTTGACGTCTGACCAGAGAAAAGCCAAGCAAATGTCGGATCAAGCACAAAAACAAGCTATGGCTGCCGAAGATCGTCAACGCGCACAGCGCCTACAAGACCTTACGGCTGAGAAACTTATGGCGATGTCTAAAAAAGCACTTGACGAGGGTGAAGCAGCAAAAATGCTGGCTAAAGCACAGCAGCAAAAAGTAGACCAAGATGGTTTTGCCGCTGGATACGAAATTATTCAAAAGAGAAAGGAAGGGGACACGAAGAAATGAGTAAAGATTTAACTCCAGGCCAAATAGCTGCTCGTACGCGTATGACGGCGGCCGAAGAAAGAGCTTTTGACGTAAAAGCTGAAAAGCACTTTCGGGGTCACCGTGAGTTACCTAACGGTAGAAATTTTCGTTGTTGGAACCGTGAAAAAGACGTAGCTGGTGACAGGGCATATCGCGCCAATTACGACCAAATTGATTGGAATACCTCGCCTGTGTCGGCGTAAACACACAACCTCGCCAGTGCTGGCGTTAACGCACAAAAGGAGTATCATATGTCAGGAGAAGCAACAGTAGAAACATCGACCGTAGTACCTGAAGCACCTGCGGCGCCCGTAACCACAGTTGAAACAACAGTAGTACCTGTACCTGAAAATGCTGGGCCTATTGACTATGTAATAAGCGACCAAGGGTTACCTACGGTCACAGATGCAGAACTCATGGGCATGGACCAAGATGTACCGGTTGTACCTGACACGCCGGCTGTACCTGATGCGCCAGTTGTACCAGCAGGAAAAGAGCAGACTACTGAAACACCGCCGGCAACTGAAGCAAAAGTTGAAACGCCGCCTAAAGGATATGTTCCTACGGCCGCGGTACACGAAGCCCGGGAAGAAATACGCCGGCTTAAAGAACGCATTAGCGCAATGGAAGTAAAAGGTGCTGATGTAAAACCTGTAACGCCGCCCGCAGTACCTGATAACGTACCGACAGTACGCAGTGACTTCAAGGTTCTCACGAAAGACGAGTTCATCGCGCTTTCAGAAGAAAGTCCAAGGGACGCTCTGGTATACCAATCTGAGCTGATGGATTTTCGTGAGGCCCAAAGAATAGCGGCTGACAAAGCACGTCAGGACGAAGTTGCTAAGGTAGAAGTTGAAGAGTTATTTGAAGAATCCGCGGCACTTATGTCAGCTGCGCTACCGGGCATCTTCGATGAAGGTTCCACGGTACAGCAAGAGCTGGCACAGTTTGCAGATGGCATTGGGTTCACGAAAGACTTGTATTACTTAACGAACCCCGAAACCCAGGTGATCTTACCCGGAGAATCGAAACCGCTCTATCTCGGGCGGCAAGCAGCGTCAATCGTCGCTATGCTGGCCAACCTGAAAAATAAGGGCCTTCCAAATGCCGATGCCGCAATGCGTGCAACCGTCGAGGCCGAATTACGGCCGAAAATTGAACAGGAAGTTTTATCAAAAATCAAAACTGCCGGAGTAACGGGATACAAGGCCTTATCTGAAATTCCAACAAGTGCGACAACTACGCCTGAGTCTAAAATACTCACTGAAGCTGAAGTTGCGGCCCTTGATCCAAAGGCCTTGGAAGCGTACCTCTCCGGAATGTAACAAAGGAGAAGTGAAATGGCTGCAACAGAGTTTGCACTTAATCATGCCTTGGCCGTCCAACGCTGGAGTACCTCTCTGGCCGTTGAAGCCGCTAAAGCTCAGTATTTTGCGAAATTCATCGGGACGTCGAAAGACGACCTTATCACCGTTCAAAATGAACTCACCAAAGGCGCCGGTGAGAAGGTCACCATCGGGTTGCGCATGAAACTGGTCAACGCCGGTAAAGAAGGTGACCAGATCATTGAAGGCGACGCGACGGCTGAAGAGGCCCTTAGCTTTTACCATGATTTTCTGTTTATTGACCAGCTCAGGAAATCCACGAAGTCCAAGGGTAAAATGTCCGAACAGCGGGTTCCGTACAACCTGCGGCAGGAAGGTCGTGACGCACTGGCCATCTGGTGGGCAGAAGAAATGGATGAAGAGATCTTCTGTTATCTTTCAGGTGCCCGCGGTGTCGCTACCATGCACAATGCCACGAACTGGACCGGCCGTGCCAACAACACTCTTACAGCACCGGACGCCGGGCATCTTGTTGTCGCCGGCGGCCATGCCAAAGCAACTTTGGTCGACGCCGACAAAATTGACATCTCCATGGTTGAAAAACTCGTTGCCATCGCTGAAACAGTGGATCCTATGATCCAGCCTTTTACCATTGAAGGCAACAAGAAATTCGTTCTGCTTATGCATACCTTTCAGGCCTTCGATCTGCGTACGTCAGTCACGACCAACGACTGGCTCGATATCGCCAAGGTTACAGGAACTGGTGCCGGCGCCAAAGCCAAGATGTATACCAATTCCCTCGGTGAGTACGCCGATGTTATTTTGCACAAACACCGGAATGTCATTCGGTTCAGCGATTACGGCGTCGGCGGCGATCTTCCTGCAGCGCGTGCTTTGTTCCTTGGTGCCCAGGCCGGTCTTATGGCCTACGGCCAAAATTCCGGTCCTTCCCGGTATTCCTGGTATGAAGAACTCGATGACCGCGGCAATGCGCTGTCCATCACGGCGGGTACCATTTTTGGCATCAAAAAGACTCGGTTCAATGCCAAAGACTTTGGCGTTATCGCTGTCGATACGTACAGTGCCAATCCGACCACCGCTTAATTCAGGGTGTAAGTTGAGTACTGCCCATCTATTCGTAGATGGGCAGTTACTAAGTTTGCACCTACACTGGAGGCAGTATGGCCACTCTTGAAGAGCTGAGAACACGTGTTGTACGCATTATACATGACGATGCTTATACAGATGACGATGTTGACGGCTTCATAAATGAAGCATATAAAGCATGCGCAGGTAAAGTGCTATTACCAGACCTCATGAGTACGGGTAATATAACTGTGCTTGCGGGTGCTATGTCTACTGCTATTCCTACTGCTTGGAACTTCGACAGAAACTTATACCTCTGTGCTTCAGCGGACAGCAAAAATGCAGTAAAGGTATACTCATCCATCGCATTACTAACGCATGATTTTCCGGCATACACCTTTAATCCAGCTATTGGATCTATTGAAGCTTGCACGGCTACGCAACTTTCGTTTATCAGTTATCCAAAACCGAGCGCTTCTGAGATACTTAATTGCGCTTTCTATAAAAAAGTTACCCCTCTGGTCAATGACACTGATGTACCTTTGGTACTGCCTGAGCATATGCATTTTCTTTTACTCGTATCTGGCGCGTGTGCAGAAATTTTCACAGAGAAAGAAGAGGGCATAGATGGAGTTATGATTAATACCAACAAGTACTCAAAACGTTTTAAAGACGCTATTGAGGAGCTTGGTAATTATTTTAAAACCGGACAATCAAGGCCTGCTAAATCAAATAGGATTGCGTTTATATGAAAATATTGCCGCTATACAGGTCTGCCACAGGTTTAGCCGATAAACTTGACGCTATGCGAGTTGTATATAACGCAGAAACAGGAGTATTGGGCTTATCTCAAGCGAATGATATTACCATAGACTTATCTGGAGCAATTAAAAGTAGGCCTGGGTTTAGCCTTTTACAGTCTGGGTATTTTAGCAACTTATTTTCTTGTGGAGAATACGGACTGTGCGAGTATAATGGTAATTTGTGTCTTATAAATGAAAATTTATCTATAGCACAACTTGTGCCAGTTTATACTAACCAGTTAGCATACGCACAGGTATTTAATAACGTGCAAGACTGTGTTTATTTTTCGGATGGCGTGCAGACTGGAGTTCTCAGGGACAAAGTGTACAGTCCTTGGAACGCTACGTCGTATGTAGGTGTACAGTCAACTGAAATGCAAGCAAAAAGGTTTGCAGCAAAAATACCGGCTGGGCACATTATATGCGTTTTTAACGGTGTAATGTATATAGCCTATGATAACCTTGTTATTCCTTCTGAGCCTTTTTCATATACTTGGTTTGACCTTGAAAAAACATTTGCTTTTGATTCACGGATTACTATGATCGCATCTGTGATATCAGGTTTGTATATTTCTACGCAATCACGAGTATATTTTTTAGCAGGCGCTACGCCTAAGCTATTTTCCAGAAAAATTGTCCTTGACTCTGGTGTAGTAGAAGGCACTGTGCACAAGCATCTTGGGTCTGCACTTGGTTTGCAAACTGGTAATGAAGTACTCACTTTTGTTACAAAAAATAGCGGTTTGTGTATTGCGACTGAAGACGGTGCAGTAACAAGTTACTCAGATACACATGTTAATTGCCCAGAGGGTAAACGAGGTTCTTCTTACGTTTTTGATCATAATCTTATCACAAGTATTCTTTATTAAGGGGGTATTATGGGAGTAAAACTTTCAACAGGTTTACGTAATGCGATCATGGGCGCCATTGGCTTTAGCGGCGCTTTGGAAACAGGTATTATCGAGGTATATTCAGGAGCACAACCGGCTGACGCGGACGCAGCAGAAACAGGTACCAAACTGCTTCGTATCACGGTGAACGGCGGCGCTTTTGTAGCAGGTAATGCGGCCAATGGCCTTACCCTCGAAGACCCTGTTGCTGGTGTAGCGGTCAAAGAAACCACGGAAGTGTGGTCTGGTCTTGGATTGGCCAATGGCACAGCGGGATGGTACCGGTTTTACGCGAATGATTACATTACTGGTCTCTCTACTACGGCAAAACGGCTCGACGGTGTATGCGCAGTCGGCGGTGGTCAGTTTTCAATGTCCACTTTGTCAATTGCGCTGAATGCGCCTGTTACTGTCGATGGCGCATCATTTACAATGCCTGCTGGAGCCTAATGTAACATCATGGCAGGTATTCCTATAAGTCCTACAGAGACTTTATTAGCACTGCTATTTGATGGTGAAAATGCGAGTACTAACATCATCGATAGCAGTAGCTATGCCCGTGCTTTTACAGTATACGGCACAGCGCAGTTATCTACTGCTATCAAAAAATTTGGTACAGCAGGGCTAAGTCTCGGGTTAGAAGACTATATAGATACACCGCATACTGCTGATCTTGGCGCAGTTTGGGCAGGAGATTTTACATTACAATGCTTTTTTAGGCACTCCAGTCTTCCTGCAAGTGAACGTAGCGTATTCTCACAGAATGTAGATTTTCAAGTAGACTATATAGGCGCCAGATTTGCTGTAGTGCCCTATGATGAAAGTATCACCTCTGGTCAACTGATATTTCACGCAGGGTATTCAATAACAGAAAACATAGATGCATTTACAGATATACCTATTACGAGTATTCCAGTAGATACCTGGGTGCATTTAGCTGTTGTACAGTACAGCGGTGTGCTTACTTTCTATGTTGATGGGCAACCTTGTGTAAATACTTGGGAAGCCAATACGTACATTAATGCAGTTATGCCGTCAGCGCCTTTTCGTATAGGGCATTGTGCAGATGTAAGTGCTGGGGACCCTTTTAACCTTGACTCATTTCATCTTGACACATACGCAATGTATACTGGGGCATTTACGCCTCCAGAATATGACCAAGGTAATACAGTCTTAGTTAGTTTACCCAGTATTGAAGTTCAATTATTTTCTGGAGCTGATATGTCAGAAACATTACCAGATATCGAAGTTCAAATGACCTCTGGTGCTAATATAGCATTGTCTTTACCTGCGATATATCAGTCTCTTATCTCTGTTGATTATAATTGTATATTGCCAGAGATACAAGCTGCGTTATTAGCAGGCAGTAAACTTTCCGTAGAGCTACCTGGTATTGAAGTGGATATTACCGCTATTCAAGCTAAGTTAGCTACTATGACGTGTGATCTGCCAAGTATAGAAATGCTATTACGCGCTGGTTCACAAATAGCATGTGAATTACCAGGCATACAGATTTTGTGTGAGAGTACTGTTGGAATTGTAGCGACAATGAATGTTGTTCTTCCCAGTATTCAAGCACAAGCAGATGTGAAAACAGGTATACTGGCACAGTTGGAAGTAATTCTTCCAGCTATACAAGCGCTATGCACAGCGTATATTGGTATACATGGTACAATACAGGTGTCTTTGCCAGGTATCTCAGCAGATATCCAGTCTACAAGTACGATACAGTGCGCCTTAGCATCAATTCTTCCTGCTATAGAAACTCTTATGACAGGAAAAGTTGGCGCTATAGCTACTATACAAGTTACACTTGAAGCGATACAAGGGCTACTATGGAGTGACCCTATACTCAATGACACTTTTTGTGTTAACTTACTTAAGCGTGAACTTATCTCAAAATTCACCAACTATAAGTTCAATAGTTTCGCTGTAATAAACGGCGTGCCCTTAGGTAGTACTAACCAAGGACTGTTTTCTTTAACAGGGCTTACGGATAACAGCACTCGTATTGTTTCTGAGTTTTCTACGCCAAATACTGACTTTATGTCTTTTTTACTCAAGAAGTTATACGCTTTTAGACTTGCAGGCCGATTTACTGGAACTGTGCGTTTAACAGCAACAAATGGTGTTACATCTTGGAGTAAAGACATTAACTTCACAAAAGGCGGAATTCCAGATACTGGTATGGAGTATTTTAATAACACAACTTTAGGCAGATACTTTACGTTTACGTTTACAAATGTAGATGGTAATGCCTTCGTGTTAAACAGTATTGACCTTTATACACAGTTTATAGAAGGCCGATAATGCCAAGAATAATACTTTATGACCAAGCAGGTGATTTAGAACGCGAAAAAGAATTAACAGCTTTTGCGAATAACCAGTTGTTTATTCTCAAAGACTTAATGAAATTTCAGAACTTAGCGCAGGACCAGCGGCGAGTAGAACTTGTTGATGGAAGTGTAATTGTAGTAAAGTCAGTTTATAATAACGACATTATTCAGGTATACTCACCTAAGGCTGTAGAAGAAGAAATAGCAGTAGCACTTGGTCCTTGCGATACCAGAGGCATAATTTTTGTATCTGTGACGCTTAGCAATGTTATACAGTTCCATAGATATATTATGGCTACTGATACTCTAACGCTGCTTAGCACTTTGGATTTAAACACAGAACTTGGTAATCTTAGTAACCGTGTTATTCATATTGTGGCCGCGCATGAAGACCTGAATGCTATAGTGCTAAAAGTTTTTGTTACTGATTGGCGTGGTGCTACAGTTCTTAATACGGTTTATGATAATTATTTTCCTGTAAAGCTTCCTATCAGTTTTTATGGCATGGAACAAGCTGAATTAGGCATGTATGGTATTGCTGTAGCCCAGTATCCTGCACAGCTAAGTTTATCACGGTCAGGCTTTTTATGGTATCATACTAACTATATAACTTCTGTCGTAGGTGGAAATTACCGTAGACCCCTGAATCAGTTTTCTTTAGTAAATCCGTCGGTTCAATATGCGATACCTGTAGTAGAAAGCGCAACAACAGTATACTATTGGCGCGTTCCAGTAGTAACTACATATAAAGATACGTTAATTCGTGTAGTATACAAAGAACGATTTGATAGAAATACTGGTATGTTTATAGAAGTGTTTGAAGCTTATATAGCTACATACAGTAATTTAGATTGGAATGGCGCAGCTCCTACATACCAGCATGACTTTAGTATGACTGTAGATGCAAATAACCACCCAAGTTTATTTTATACCACACAAGTACTCGCGTACGATGATAAGATATATTTATTTTATGGTCAAAAATTAGTTGACCAGCCTTTAGGGCCCACCGTATTAGAGGTGGAAGTGTTTGATCTATTTTTGAACGTAGTTATAGCACGTAAAGCTATAACTGGCGTAGAAACAGCTCGTGTAGGCTGCGTAACAGTAGTTACAGTTAACAAAGTAAATTATCTATGCTTTAAGTCATCAGGGTCCTTTGTTTATTTTATAGACCCTGAAACTGTTAATGTAGTAAAAGCTTTTGACTTTGGCGTAGTTGGTGTTACTACTACATGGAATCCTGTGGGCCAGGCGCACTTAAGTATAGGGTCTAATGTTCCAAATTTTATTGCGGTTAATGAGCCGATAACCAATAACTTATTGGATATTATTAACGCGTACAGGTTTACATTACCTGGGTACCACGAGTACTACGCGGACTATAACTATACAATGAAGATAAATTTTCTTGGGTACTCATGCGCTTTAGAAAGCTGCGCGACAGCGCATGCAAAATGGCTTACCGCTAATAGCCTTTTACAGCACGCAGACATAAACGCTAATACAGTGTTACAACGTGTTGTAGAATACGGGTTTAGAGCAGCAGTTGCATATGAGAACTTAGCGCTTATTGACACTACAGTTTTTATAACTGACGCGGATCAAGAGGCTGAAGTACTGCGCTTATGGCAAGAATCTGCAATCTATAAATCCAACATAGAACACCGGGATATAAATACAATGGGATACTACGCAAAGTGCTATCCTTTAGCAGTGCATGCTATTTCAGTTTCTGACAGTAACGCATTTTTGCCTACCTCTGGGTTAACACTCATAGGATCAACAATAACTCTGACAGAAGCGCAATATGGCAAAATAAAACTTTTTGTGTATAACGCCGCCAAGGGATGATGCCATGATATACGAAACAGTAACAGACTTAGTAAATGAAAAGTTTGCCACGTCTATGCAATTCGCAGAAGACTCAAGTCAGACTGTAACAGACTTACTTGCGAGTTTATCTCAAGTGGCCATTGTGCCACAGTTTGTAGACGAAGCCCTTGACATTCCTACGATCTCAGCTGGGCTAAGTGATTTAACTATGCCGGCTGCACCGCAACTGAGCGCTCTCTCTGGACAACTGCCTGTAACACCTGCTCTCACAGGGTACGACCCAGTGGACGTGGACTTACCTACTTTTGGTATAGACGCGCCGACTTTGAATACGATCACCGCGCCGACACTGGATACATACGTAGCTCCTGCAGTACCGTCAATAAATACTGATATAGACCTACCAGCGCCCATATCACTTGACCAAATTGCTGAGCCTATAATGGCTGAGGTCCTTATTCCTACGGTTCCAAGTATGGAATTACCGGCATTACCTACTCCGGATGTTCCACAGTTTACTGCAGAATTTGGTCCTTTCGCATTTGATCCGTCTACAGTATTCGCAGAAATTGATGCTGCGCTTTTGTTCCTTAATGACTCAGTTTCAGGTACTGCAGCCATACTTGTAGACTTGATTAATAACCCGCGTATGGCAATATCTGACGCTGTTAAACTTGAACTTATCGCCAGGGATAGACAAAAGCTGGCTGACGAATACGCATTACGACAAACTGAGGTTATTGATACCTGGAGCGCTCGTGGATGGGACGCACCTACGGGTGTTATGTTGGGCCAGCTTTCTACACTCGACAGACTCCGGTATATATCAGAAGATAATGTAATGCGAGACTATACAATTAAGGACTGGGAACTTGCACAGCAAAACTGGCAAGCCGCAGTATCTGCGCTACCTCAGTACTCAAGTTCACTTGTACAGCTAACATCGTCTATTTTGGCCAAGACCCTTGAGACTGCAAAGTATGCTTTTGAGGCCGCAATGAATCGGTACCAAGCTGCTATTGAAGTGTATAAACAGAATATCGATGTCTATAAGACTGCGTATGCTGTTTATGAACTCCAGATCAAAGCACAGTCCTTTTTACTCGATGTCTATAACGCACAAGTCACTGGAGCTAAACTTCAGCTTGACGTAAATAACGCGGGCTTAGACCTGTATAAGACAAAGCTATCCGCGCAGATAACAAAAGTGGAAGTTTACAAAGCGGTCGTTGAAAGTGCTTTGGCAAAGCTTAATTTATCAAAAACTCAGGTAGAACTGTACAAAGCACAAGTTGATGGTTTTCTTGCTGGCCTTACAGCGAATACAACCAAAGTCCAACTGTACAGAGAACAAATGTCAGGCGAAAAAACAAAGCTCGATGTTTATGGCTCTCAGATAGCGAACTACACAGCTTTACTTGACGCTGCTAAAGTTCAATCGACAATCCAACTCGAGCAGACTAAAAATGTCCTTGAGGCAAACAAGCTCAAAGTACTTACCTATGAGGCAGATATAAAACGGTATGGCGCTGAAATGGATACCATAGTCGAGACTAACAAGGCCGCAGTATCTTTATTCGCCGGTAATGTCGGTCTGTACGAGGCCGATACACGTAAAGTCGCGGCGTATGCTGAGTTGCTTGTAAAAGAAGGTGAAGTTAACGCGCGTATACAGGAAGCGCGTATTGACACAAAGATCAAACAAGCTGAAATAAACATATCAAATGCGAATATTGCCGTTCAGGTACAACTGGAAGCAATGAAAGCTGCTGCTAATATCGCAGCACAAATGGTTGCGTCCTCACTGTCTGCTGTAAGCGCTGGCGCACACCTTGGCGCATCGAGCAGTGCTAATGAAAGCTGGACACACGCAGATTAATAAGGAGTTATTATGGCCAGAAGGAAAACAGAAGACGGTGTCGAACTTGTTCCCGGAAGTGCTGCCGAAAGTCTGTACTTAGCAGAACAAGCAAAACGCGCACAGCAAGCAGCTGCGCCTGCACAAACCGGTGTAAATGTATATTGGGGTGGTACGACAAGTGATCAAAGTCGTGCAGCCGACGCGAAAGAGTGGCAAGACAAACTTGATCGTATTGCCGAAGAAAAGAAGACCCGCGAATCAGCAAGGCTTACTGAGCGTGCTCAAGATATCGAGTCCGCCAAAACAGACGCCACAACCGCCGCTACTGCTGCTGTTAACGCAGCAAAGAACAAAACTACTCTGGAAGCTGCGCGTATTAAAGCAGGCCTTGATGGTACTGGTACTGGTACGAGCGCTGGTCTCGGTGGTACGCGTAAAGGAAAATCAGAAAAAGAACTTATCGGTAATGCTGCGTTAGAGCTTATGAAAGTCAATCCTGGGTTTCCTGGCAAACCTGACACTGCTTTAACTGCAGATGAAGCACGCCGTCGTGCCTCAAAACTTTTTGCAGATCCTGCAGCGGCACCTGCGTTACCTGGTACAACTGCTACTGGCACGCCTTTAACTTCAACTACTCCTGCAGTTAATACGGCTCCAGTAGACGCTGGAGTCACTGAAGACAAGTTTAAGCAGTACGGTAAAACAAAGGGCTTTAAGTACCAAGGACTTCAGGCTGGAATAGAAGACGACCAGATTGGAAAGTTTACGGACGCAAATGGTATTGCACGATTTGCTAACACTGGCGCAGTTAACAATGCAGTTACTGACACACCAGTAGTAAGTAACGCATTGACTGGCGCACTTCAGCCTTCTGCGAGTGCACAGCAACTACGGTCAGGTCTTGGTGTTGCGTCTACGCCAGTTACCGCGCCTATGTCAATACCATCGTCTACTGGTGGTAAACGTGACTTCTGGACAGCGCTTGGACAGCAGGCAATTAAAGCTGGTGATACAATAGCTGAAGGCGCATCTTCTGCAAAACAGAATTTCATTGACTCTTTAGGCCCTGTAGATACGCAAGGGTCCGCTTTGCCTCTTATGCCTGCTGTACCAGAAGCGCCTATTCCAGCTACTACTCTGTCTCCTGAGCGCGCTGATAACTTGACAGCACAGGGGCTTTCAGAACGCCCTACTGAATTCGGTGTTCCTGGATACCTTAACCGGCTTAATGCTGGTAAAAGCAGTCCTACCATGCCTAAAGGTTTTTTGACGTGGTTTAACTCGTTAAACAAAAAACGAAAATCCACGAACCCGTTATTTCCGAACTACGAGCAATAACATATACACCAATCGATGAGGCCTCTTGTCTTCAAAAAGAGTAAGAGGCCTTACTGTTAGTACTCGTCTTTTAAAAAGTAGTCTTAAACGATCGATAAAGCTTAGATTATCTAAGCGTAAGGACTTAAAGATGGCTATAGACCTTAAGAGCTATTACGAGCAGAACAGAAATTATTACGGCGACGTTCCTCTTGAAGAAGTTGCTAAAGATGTGCATACTCGATCAAATACCCCAGAGCCATACGAGAATTGGCTAAATACCGCAGGTATAAAACCGCAAATTGACGAAGATAACACGGCTCGAGCAGTAACTACAGCGCAAAATCAAGAGATCGGTGTTGCTCGTCAGTTTGGTCGTGGCGTTCTTCGTGGAGTAACACAAGCTCTTCCGCAAGCTGTAGGCCAAGGAATACAGTGGCTTAATCCTGATGAGGGTGGCTCTAAAACCCTCGAAGATACTGGTAAGGCCATTGAGCAGTTTGGTACAGACAATACAAAGCGCTTTCCTGGTTTAACAGCTACAAAACAAATTGAAGCAGACGGCGTATCAGGCTTTATTCATAAAGCTGCCGCCGGTGCTGGTGAGTCTATGGCGACATCACTCACACCTTTTGCTGTAGGTACTGCTGTGGGCCTTGGAACAGCAAATCCAGTCCTTGGTGTTGCTGCTGCAGGTGCCAGTTTAGTGCCTTTATTTTATGCACCTGCGGCAGAACAAAAGTACCGTGAAGGCGAAGCCCAGGGACTCTCGCATGACCAGAATATGATTAACGCGAATATTGCTGGTCTTTCAGAAGTAGCAACTGAAGCAGTCTCTGACATAATTCCTACCAGAGTATTCGGGTTCCTTAAAACTCCTGCCAAAGACGCCATAATTAAAGGCGCCACAAATGCTCTGCCTCTGAAAGAGATTCTTAAAAACATGTTTAAAGTAGGCGTAGCTGAGACGTCTACAGAAGTGCTTAATACTGGAGTGCAAGCAGCTTCTGACAAATACTTTGGTATAAATCCAGAGCAGAATGTCGCGTCTGATATGGCTGATGCAGCCGGTTCCGCGGCAATTATGACTCTTGTATTCAGCGCCTTTGGTATTCCTTTTGACATCAAACATCGGCAGAGTATCCGCGCCACTCTTACAAATCCAGAAGCTGACACAAAAGACGTGCATAAGGCCATCGGCGAAGTAGCTCATGCAGTAGCAAAAGAAGACCCCGACTTGGCCAAGAAATTCACTGACCAGGCTTTAGCATTGCATACTGCTAAGCAGCCCATCCTCTTAGACGACGATGAGTACTATAAGAAGCAGGATGGCTTGGCAGAAGCTACTAAGGCTATGAAGGCACAAACAATTCTCTCTCTGGCTAAACAAGACGCGCCA
>JALNZH010000380.1 GCA_023229405.1 Bacteroidota bacterium | reverse complement strand
ATACGACAACGGAATTTATGCCCTAGAATACCACAATGGAAAACTTTATATGGGCGGAGCTTTCACTTTGGCAGGTAATAGTAAGATTAAAAATCTTGCTGTGTGGGATGGTACGAAATGGGATTCTATCACGTCGATTGGTGGTACTGTAAGAACTATTACATTCGCCCCAAACGGCCACATGGTGATCGGCGGTCAATTCACGTCGCTGACAGGCAATTCGGCGTTTAAGTATCTGGCAAAATGGGACGGTACACAGTGGGACTCTCTGGGCGAAGGTGCAAACAAACAAGTGAAAAAGGTGAAGTATCTTGGAAATACGCTGTATGCAAGCGGTGATTTTTCAAGCATCGGAGGGAAATCGATCCATTCGATGGCACAGTGGAATGGGACACAATGGGATACGGTTTCTTCCGCAATCTTTGGCGTCAATGATTTTGTCTTTCAAGGAGACACCCTTTTTGTTAGCGGAACAATTACAGGCATCGGGATGCAATCCAATACTGGAGCGGGATATTTCGTTAACAGTCAATGGACGAAAATGGGTACCGGATTTCAAAATGTGCTATGGTATGAGATGTTTAATGTGAGCGCACCGAATACAATGTTCGTTGAGGGACAAAGTGTTTGGTGCATTGGCAATTATAATATTGTCGGCGGCCGGGCTGCGATTGGCATTGCGCGATGGAATAGTTTTAATGCAATCGCCTCAGTGAAAAATACAGATCACGATGTTCCGGGTGGATATGTCCTCGCTCAAAATTATCCGAATCCGTTTAATCCCACGACAACAATTCGGTTTTCCATCCCTTCCGAGGATCTCGTTACCGTTACAGTGTACGATGTTGTTGGCAGAAATGTGGTATTGTTAGCGAATGAAAAATTAAAAATCGGATCATATGAAGTGAAGTTCGATGCATCCAAACTCTCCAGCGGCGTCTACTTTTATCAATTGCGTTCAGGAAGTTGGGTGGAAACAAAAAAAATGTTCTTAATCAAATAACAATAACACCCTATGTGCACAAAACTATTCCTTGTGTCTTTGTGTAATGCAGCAGTGGCGAGTGGACGGGCATTTCCAAGATCCTTTCTGGCCTGTTTTTCACTCGTGAGTTTATTTGCTAGTTGTTCCGAAAATTCTTCATCAGACAATATAGCTGTCAATAATACTGTTGTCCCCAGAAACACGACAGTAATTACGGCACTGACTGCGTTCACGGGGAAGGATACGCTTTCTGCAACGGTGAAGAATACGGCGCGGCATAGTTATGACATTTTCTTCAATATCCCGTACGGCGTCAAACCGGTTTCCATCAACATGACGTCGAAACAATTTGCCGCTAACGGATTTTACTGGAATAAATATCCGCATCAAACTTTATCGACAGCCACATTCATATTCGGTTGTATCAGTATGATACATCGACGAGAACATTTTGATTCGTCTAAAACGACAGCGCTAGGGAAACGGTTCTACACCGGAACATTTTCCGAAGGAAGCAATCAAACGTTTACCATGCAAAAATCACAAATAACTCTATCTTTGTACGATGATGCAAAAACCGGGCTGCTACAATCTTCGAAATTATTATGAATCGCAAAGATTGGAACGTGTATACCGTTCAAGAATTGTTTGAAGGTGGAAATAAAAAAATAGAATAGTTGTTCGCTGTAAAAACAGAGGAGAAAGGACAGTATGAAAGTTTTATCGACGTTATTGACGATTATTTTTTTTACAACGATGATCAATGCGCAAAATTTCTGGGAACGAACGGAACCGTATTACGGAACGTTGAACAAAATTTATTTTGGTGGCGGCGATACCGTTTACGGGACATTAAATTCTGGATTTATCCGGTCGGTGAATAACGGAACAACATGGATGCCGCCGATTATTATCAATTATGTGCAGGATATTGCTGTTGCGCCAAACAGAACTATTTTTTTGGCGCAAAACCAGCAAAAGATGTCACGGTCAACAAATAAAGGATCTAGTTTTACAGTGGCCGGTACAGGAATTAATGAACCATCGTGCACTTCAGTTATGGTAACATCAACAGGTGTTGTGATTGCCGGAACCAGCAGAGGAATTTACCGGTCCACCAATAACGGCGATTCTTGGACGAAAGTGGCAGGTAAAACAGAAATGTCTGGCGATACATCAATTTCAGCAATGGCAACATACGACGGCAATACCTTGTATGCGTTTACGCGGCTCGTCATCGGAAGTCCGGATCGTGGATATGCATTTCGTTCGACCGATCACGGATTGACCTGGACTAAAGGGGCGAAAAGTCTTGATACTGCCACTATCTACAAAGCCTCCGTCGGTTTGAATGGAACAATATATATCCGCACCGGTGATGGCGTTCGCTATTCATCCGATGGAGGAGATTCCTGGGGAGTGCTGGGATTTCCCGATGAGTATATCGGTGACGTCACTACCGATCAAACGGGAGCCGTGTATGCTTCGGTGAATTACAAAAATGCAGGAGCAATTGTATATAAAACGACAAATAATGGAATTGAATGGATACCGATTAAAACTCCGTCCGTCGGATCGGCAGGAATTGGAGTGAATAAAAAGGGAGATCTGTTTTTATCGCAGGATCAGATATACCGCTCAACAGATCAAGGAGCGTCGTGGACCGGACTTCCGGTTTCGTTCCCTAATGTCGGTCGTATGACGGAAACATCCAATCACCAGTTGTTTGTGACCGCCGGAGGATCTGCGTATCAGAATTTGTATCGTTCGACCGATTTTGGTACTTCGTGGATGATTGTGAATACCGGCGTCGTCGGTGTACCGAGCATAGCATCAATGGGAGAGATGCTATTTGTTGCCGATAATAATTATTCGGCAAAATTGTACCGCTCTGACGATAATGGGAAAACGTTTGTTCCAGTAACGGGCATGAGTATCATCACCGGAAATATCAATACGCTTCTCGTCTCCGCTGTCAACACACTCATCG
>JALNZH010000035.1 GCA_023229405.1 Bacteroidota bacterium | reverse complement strand
GACGATGCAAGATCCGGCTCTTTGTCTGCATCGACATCATCCATGATTACTTCCAAGTATCCAATGATCGATGTCAATGGAGTACGCAACTCATGGTTCATATTCTCGATAAAACTGTTTTTTAGTTTGCCAAGTTCGACTAACCGCTCGACCTCGGCATCATTTGCCGCAATCTGCATCGACTGATTAAACATTCGCGCGTGTACGCAGACGCTCGCCGCTTCGGAGGCCACCTGTTGAATGAGAGCAATTTCTATCGGTGCCCATTCTCGCACTTCTTCCTTCATCATTACTGCCACGAATCCAAGCACGCTCGACCCATCGGCAACTGGCGCTATAACCCAACTACGCGCCAGCTCCTTTTGCATCGCAGCAACGTCAGGTATTGCGCGTTTAGAAGGGTCTACAAGATTAGAATCATTTACGGTAACTACGCTGTTTGTATTCCACAATTCGTGGACCATGACCGACAATTCCGCTTCGTACTTTGAGATCCATAATTCGTCAAATAATTCGCTGGGATTGCGGTGCCACTGTTTCACGAATCCAGGCCATTGCAATTCATCAAACGTATAGCAAACGGCGCTGTCGACCTTCAGTTCTCTTCCCAGTCCCTGGGTTAGGAATTCAGTTATCTTGTCCGATGCGAGTGTGCTCCGTATTTGAACCAAAATTGACCGCGTAGCCGATTCGAGCCACATACGATCCCGAAGTTCCTTGCGCTCTTCTTCGAGGCGAAATTGCAATTCGATATCGATTTGATTGAGAGAGGTATTTGCCTCCTCGAGTCTCTCGTGTTCCGCCTCTAGTCGTCTACGAACTCGACGGAAATCTTGGATTCTCGTATAGCGCAGGTAAACGTTGGCGAGAAAAATCACTCCAAGGGTGCCAAACAGAGCGGCATCGCGACCTTCGTAGCGCGACTCGAAGAAAATTACAAGCACTAGCCCAACGAGCGCAACGACAAGAATGCCAACAGCAATGCGCTGGTCTCGGCTCAAGGAAAAGTCCTCGTCGCTAATATCGGTTATCGCCTTATCGGGCAATTGAAGTTCCTAAATGCCGTAAATAGTCGACCAATCGGTGAATAGGAATCTGCCAAAACCTCGTGCATGCCAGGTCGAGCAAATCCGTTCGTGTCACCCTAGTCGTTGAGTGAGGCTGGCCCAACCTTGAGGTCCTGCGATGCCGATTCAAAAGTGAGTGGAAGTCGAAATTCGGCCAGAGTTCCCGTATTCTCCAACGAATTCAACGACCAAGATCCACCATGCTCGTGGATAATGAATCCAACGATCATGAGACCAATACCGGTGCCTGGTATGGCGGCGGCAATGGCGTTGCTGGAGCGGTAGAAACGACTTCCAACGTGGGGCAATTCCGCCTCAACAATTCCGATACCTGTGTCCGCCACGGAGAATGAGACCTCGCGTTTTCCAGAATCAGACATCACGAGTCGAGCCGATACGTCAATGTGTCCGCCCGGATTGCTGAATTTTACGGCGTTGGAAATGAGATTGCTTACAACTCGCAGAATTTCATTTTCGTCGGCCCACACCATAAATGGCTGGTCGCCCAAATCGGAGCTAATCGTCAATTCGCTAGATTCGGCAGCCGCTTGGAAACTCTCGACAGATTCCTTGATCACGTCCCGTAGATCAAAGGTGGACATCTTGAGTCTCACTTCCATCGAATCGATTCGAAGGACAGTCAGCATGTTGTCAATCAAGTCATTCAAACGGAAGGCGTTTCGGTTGATCACCGTGGCCATGCGGTTTCTTTCGATGTTTGTGAGTTGACTATCTTCTCCTAGAAGCTCCGAGTAGCCAGTGATTGATGTAAGCGGTGTTCGGAGTTCATGGTTTACGGTGTTGAGGAAATTGGTTTTAGACAAATTGAATTGCCTCACCCATTCGTGCGCGGTCTCCTGTTGATAGGCAAGTTCGTTGACAGCGCGTGAAACCGCTCTTATTTCTGCAGGTCCGGCCGTCTCGTCCGCGCGGGCTTTGCTTTCACCTCGATAAATCCGGTTTACGACTCTGCTCAAGTTGATTAGAGGGAACGAAATATCGGAGCCACCCAAAATAAGCAGTACCGCGATAACTAGAAAGGCAACGACAAGGACCAATGCGGCTATGGCAATCGACTGAACTCTCACTCGTTTTGCCACCGCAACTGCTTTTTTGTTCACATCGTCGATGTATTGGGAGATGCTTGTGCTAGCCCCGCGAAGGTTATTTATTAACTCGGCCCCGGCCAACTGATCTCCTCGAGGGGTGTCTGCCGACGCGACGACCATCGTGCGATCGACAAACGTGCGCAACCAAATCTCCACGATGGACGAACTGTTGTCGACCAACTGCATCAAACCAGGGTCACCGAGTTTTTCGGCAATACGATTTAGGTCGTCGATGGCGGTCACCAATTGGGGCCGTGCCACTTCAAATCTGTCGATATATGTTCGGTCTCCAGACAGCAGAAACGACCGGATCGCCAGGTCGCTTGCCACAGCGCTCACCAACACCTTTTCATTGGCCGCAACCATTTCGCGATACACGGATTCAAGGCGATTGGATTGACGAGTTACAACCGAGACAGCATAACCATCGATCGATGCAACGATGATCAGCAACCCAATCACTACTGCTACCGATTTGCGGACTCTTCGACCGATTGTGTCTCGCGCCTTATCTCTGCTCTCGTGTATTGCAGCGAGGGCGAAAAAATTGGGTTCGGTTGGCCCAAGTCCGCCTAACTCATCGAAAGTTGCCAGACCAAGATTTGCCCGGGGTACCTCTTCGGGCTCAACAGCGGCTGGTGAAGCAGGTCTGCGTACCCGGCGACTGATGGAATCGCGAGTCTTGTCCAAGAATTCTTTAATTGACTCAAGGTTGAAGAAATTTTCCCTACCCGGCGGTCGTAAAATGTCATTATTCATGGCCTACTCACCATGTTTCGGTGTGGGCTTGGTCGGTACATCGGTCCCCACCCTTGGCGGATACACAACGATGTTCCGTGCCACATGCCTTTCATTGGCTGGCAACTGCTGTTCTTTTGGCGCTTCGGGTTCCTTTGCTTTTGGAGTTGTCGCCTTGCGCACCCACCGACCGATGGCACCGCGAGTCTTGTCGGCAAATTCCTGTAATTCCTGTGCTGGCTTTCGCTTGATCGCTTTCTGTTTGGGTGGCTTTGGTTGCTTGGGTGGACGTTGCTCGACCACAGGATTTGCGGTTGCTTTCGCATCGTGTACCAAAATTCTGATTTCACGCTGCTTCGGCGTAGATGAAATCGGTTTGGCCTTTGGCGCTTTGGGAGTCTTGACGACCTTCGGCTTGTTGAACTCTCGACCGATGGCGTCACGAGTCTTGCTGAAGAATCCTTGAACCGGCGAATGGGTAGGAACTTCCTCCTCATGGGTGACAACCTCTGGTTCGACAACCATTTGCGCAACTACTTCAGGTACAAAAACCTTTTGCACCACAGTTTCCGGCACAACAACCTTCGGCACCACAACTTCAGGCACCACAACTTCAGGCATCACAACCTTCGGCACCACAACTTCAGGCACCACAACTTCCTGAGGCGCCACAACTTCCTTCGGCACCACAACCTTCGGTGCGACAACTTCCTGAGGCGCCACAACTTCGGGTGCGACAACCTTCGGCGGAACGACAACTTCGACCGCTGGAACATGACGTGGTCCAGCAATTGTCGGGGCTTTTACAAACCGATAGGAGTCGACTGAGGTAACCGAGCCGCCGGGCGTGACTAATTCAACATTCGCGGCACCAACTGGCTTCGCCGGAGTCACGACGGTTACCGAAGTTGCACTAACAACCGAAATTGACGTGCCTGCGGTGTCACCAAATTTCACAGACGAGGTACCTGTCAGATCGGTCCCGGTAATCATGACTTTGGTTCCGCCCGACACTGGACCGGCTTCCGGCGCAACTCGTGAAATAGTCGGTGCATCAACGAACGTGTAGCCACCAACGACTGTTACCGATCCACCTGCCGGGGTAGTCAAAGTGACGTCGACATTCGCCGCTGCTCCCGCTGGCGTTTGCACAGTGACGAGAGAATCGCTTTCCACCTTGACGGAAGTTGCGTTCTTACCGCCGAATGTCACGGCCGAGGTATCAGTCAAATTCGTTCCTGTAATGGCAATTCGTGCGCGACCAACGCTCGGACCTATGAGAGGTGAAATATCTGAGATGGTTGGGGCGTTAACAAACGTGTATCCGGAAATTGCTGTAATCGATCCCCCGGCACGCGTCGTCAGAACCACATCAACGGGACCGAACATCTTGGCAGGAGTCAGTACCGTCACCGATGTGGCACTCACATTGGTAATGGAAGTCGCCGACGTGCCACCAAAGGTCACAGTCGTCGTATCGGCCAAGGCCGTACCGGTAATTGTTACCAGTGTTCCACCGGCAACCGGACCGGATGATTGGCTTACGGAGTCAATCTTTGGTGCGTCGACAAACGTGTACGCGCTCGCGGATTTCGCCGAACCGCCTGGAGTCGTCAACACAACATCTGCATTGCCCGCGGTTTTTGCAGGAGTAACGACGGTTAGCGAAGTTGCTCCAAGAATATTGAGAGATGTTCCTTCCTTGCCGCCAAAAGTCACGGCAGATGTTTCCAGGAGGTTTGTTCCTGCGATTGTCAAGGTGGTTCTACCGGCGACGGGCCCTTCGGATCGAGACAACTTTGTGATTGTCGGTGAGTCGACAAACGTGTAGGCCTCAATAGACGTGCTTGTACCGCCGGCCGGTGTGGTCAGGACGACATCGACGACTCCGGAGAGATTTTCCGGAGTCACGACTGTGACGGATGTATCGCTCACATTGGTGATCGACGTTCCTGGTTTCTCACCAAATGTCACGGAGGAAGTGTCGGAGAGGTGTTTACCGGTGATGGTTACTGTCGACTTGCCAGAAACAGGACCGGATGCAGGCGAAATCGACTTGATGATAGGGAGTTCGATGAATTGATAGGCGCCGGCCACCGTTACCGAACCGCCCGCAGGAGTAGTTAGTACGACCTTGACTATTGCGGCGGCTCTTGCAGGAGTCATGACGGTCACAGAAGTTGGGCTGACCACCGTTAGCGACGTTGCCGCGGTTCCGCCAAACGTCACTTCTGACGTGTCGGTCAACGTTGTGCCGGTGATTGTCACCAATGTTCCACCGGCTACCGGACCTTGTGATGGCGAAATCTTGGAAATCTTTGGCGTGTTGACAAAGGAGTATGCACGCTCGAGCGTTGCCGTTCCACCCGCTGGCGTGGTTAGCACGACATCTACTTCGCCGGCAGCGGAAGACGGCGTCACGACGGTGACTGAGGTTGAACTCAATACAGTGAGATTCGTGCCCGCTACCCCACCAAATGTGACGACGGATGTGTCGGTCAGGTTGGTGCCGGTAATTGTCACTGTCGTCTGACCAACAATTCGACCAGCCGACGGCATGACTCTCGTGATCGTCGGTGCGTTGACGAACGTGAATGCCTCGGGCAGCGTGGCCGTTCCACCGGCCGGAGTCGTCAATACGATGTCGACCACGCCCGCGGTCAACTCTGGCGTCACTACTGTCACAGATGTTGGGCCAACGACTTTGAGCGACGTTCCTGGGGTCGATCCGAACAGCACCTTCGATGCATTGGACAGATTTGATCCAAAGATTGTCACCATCGTCCCACCGGAAACCGGGCCGGCCGATCGCACGACTCTAGAAATTGTCGGCGCACTGACAAATGTGTACGCCCTTTCTGCGGTCACTGATCCGCCGGGCGTGGTCAGCGCGACATCTGCATCGCCCGGGTCGGTTGCCGCCGTGACGACGGCGACCGTCGTTGAGTCAACGACGGTTACTGAAGTTGCAGCTATTCCCCCAAACGTCACTACCGACGTATTTGTCAGATTTGTTCCGGTAATTGTCACGCTGGTCAACCCGGCAACTGGCCCAGCAACCGGCACCACTTTGGCAATGGTCGGCAATTCGACATATGTGTACGCTCCGGCAAGAGTTACCGAGCCACCGGCGGGTGTGGTCAATTCAACGTCGACGACTCCGACACCCTTTGCCGGAGTCACGACTGTTACTGATGTGGCGCTAACAACTTTGATCGACTTTCCTGCGACTCCGCCAAACTTCACCTTCGATGTTCCGGTCAAGTTTATTCCAGAAATTGTCACCGTCGTATTTCCGGCGACTGGACCGGACGGCTGCGACACCTTGGTAATCGTCGGGGCATCGACATATGTGTAGGCACCCACCGAAACCACAGTTCCGCCGGGAGTCGTTAGCTCCACGTCGACAACTCCCGCCGATTTGACTGGAGTTACGACAGTCACGGATGACGCGCTCTCGCTATTGATCGATGTTCCTGGCGTTCCCCCGAATGTCAATGACGAAATTTCCGTCAAGTTGGTACCGGTGATTGTCACCAACGTCCCGCCAATCGCGGGACCGGAGGTCAGACCCGAAGCAGTCAACACCGAGATGATCGTTGGGGCGGCAAAAAATGTGTAGGCATCGGCCGCGGTTACTGATCCGCCGGGAGTCGTCAACACGACATCGACAAGTCCGGCCGAACGCGCGGGTGTTGTTACGGAGACCGTTGTTGGATTAACGACGGTGATCGAGGTGCCCGGGGTGCCACCGAATGTCACTGCAGACGTGCCGGTCAGGTCGGAACCCATGATGGTTACCGTTTTCCCACCGGCTATTGGCCCGGAGGTTGGCCACACCCCGCTATCCCTATTAATAGGTGCGTTGCTAGGCGGAGACTCGTCCGTTGCTGTCATTGCGCGGAATTACAATTTCGTGCTGTTAGATCGATAGTCGCTAATTGTAAGCCATGCGCGATTGCCAAGGAAGCCCAATAGCACACACAGTGCGATCAGCGCCAGAATTTGCAATATGAGTGGCAAATTCGCAACAGGCGGAACGATTGGCGTGATCGAACTCACTACTGTCGCGCTAAAGGTCGTAGAACTCGTGTCGAGGTAGATGGAACCGCCGCCACGAGTGGCATATACGGTGCAAACTCCTGCGGACATGCCATAGATGAGACCTGAGTCGGTGACCCTGCAGACGCTTTCGTCACTCGTTGTTTGATATCGGATTGGGTCCTCGCTGGTACCTCCGGTGGCAAGCGCCCTAGAAACCGAACCGCTGACGATGTCAATCTTTGCCACTTCAAGTTCGAGTGGCGCCTGTGGTTTGCGGATTCCGAATCCGGTTAAGTGTCGAGTAATTAGGGTGATAGTGCCGTCTGGCTCAATCCAGTAGCCGTCTGGCTGACCTTCGGGCAACGTTGGCACTAGGAGCTGGGGAATCAAAGTCCAAGTAATGCCATCTCGGGAATACGCCAATACACCGTCTGGCGGTGGTGCCGGCAGCATAATTTCAATAGGCGCGTCCATGGTCGTAACACTTTCCCCCGACTGCATATTTGCAGTCACTTCGATCGTCATGTAGCCCTCGTCGATTGTGGTCTGCTGCACGCGATCGCTCATCATCATGTTCCACACAAGGTTTTCCGTATTTGCTTCGGGTGGAACGACTACGGCGACGACTGTTTGGGAGGCGTCGGGCAGGCCGCTCGATTGTGGGACATCCATCTGCATGATGGTCGCACCGTCATTGGCTGTGATCACGGTCGGAGTAATAAATAGTGGAACAGTCGTCGTCGTTGTCGTCGTGGCTGGAACCGTTGTTGACGTAGCCGGTTCTGGTTGCGGGATCGTTGTGCTCGTCGTTGGCGGAATTGTTTCCGGCGGCGCAATCGTGGTCGTGGTTGTCGATGGCTGAGCGTTCGGTGGGGCAATCGTCGTGGTCGTTGTCGTTGTCGTGACAGGTGTCGTGTCAGGTGGTGCAATAGTTGTTGTTGTTGTCGTCGTGGTCGGTGGCACTGCTGGCGTTCCAGTTGCGGCGGCCGAAACAGTCGGACTTCCTGTTCCGCTACTTGTCACACGTAACACCACTGAATAGCTCGTTCCATTTACAAGCCCTGAAATTGTGAAGTCGCCCGAGGCGGTGAGGCCAGTGGATACCCATGTACCGCTGCCATCCACTTCATAGTCAATGGCACTAACTATCGAACCGTTAGTCACCACTGACACAGTTCCAGTCAGCGAGTCATTACCCTCAGAAAGGCTTAGCGAAGCAGTCGCCGCAGGCGGTTGAGCTGGAGTTACTGCGGCCGACGCGGTCGAAGTTGCTCCTGTTCCAATGCCGTTGGTTGCACTTACCCGGAATGTGTATGCAGTGCCGTTGGACAAACCGGTCACCGTCGCGCTTGTCGCTGAAGAGGTGCCATCGGCAAAGACTGAGTACGAGCCGCCGCTACTAACTTCCACCACATAGTCGGTGATCGCCGATCCCCCATTACTTGGGGCGGTCCAACTCAAGAACACCCGAGCGTCACCGGCAGTTCCAGAAACACCCGATGGCGCACCGGGCACCGAAGCCGGGGTAACAGCGGCCGAAGCGGCCGAAGGTGCGCCGGTTCCAATACTGCTAGTTGCACTCACTCGGAATGTGTAGGAGGTGCCGTTAGACAAACCGGTCACCGTCGCGCTTGTTGCTGTTGAGGTTCCGTCGGCGAATACTGTCCAATCGGTTCCATTCGTAGATGACTCGACGACATAGTCGATGATCGCCGACCCGCCATCGCTGGCAGGCGCAGTCCATGTCAATGCCACTTGTCCGTCACTGCCCGTACCCGCCACACCGGTTGGTGCACCAGGCTTGGCTCGTGGTGTAACCGCGGCCGATACTCCAGACGCACCAGTGCCGGCAACATTGGTTGCACTTACTCGGAACGTGTAGGCCGTGTCATTGGTCAATCCAGTAACTGTGGCGCTTGTCGTTGTTGAGGTCCCATCGGCAAATACAGTCCAATCGGTTCCATTCGTCGACGACTCGACGACATAGTCGGTGATCGCATTTCCGCCATCACTGGCAGGTGCCGTCCATGTCAGGGCAACCTGTGTGTCACCCGCCGTTCCCGACACACCAGTTGGTGCACTCGGTACCGTTCGTGGAGTTACCGCGGCCGATACTCCGGCCGCACCAGTTCCAACACTGTTGGTTGCACTGACTCGGAATGTGTAGGCAGTGCCGTTGGTCAAACCGGTGACGGTCGCATTTGTCGCGGTTGATACACCGTCGGCAAAGGTCGACCACGATCCTCCAGAATTAAATTCGACGACATAATCGGTGATCGCCGTGCCGCCAGTGCTCGCCGGCGCAGACCATGTCAAGGGCACTTGTCCGTTACCCGGTGTTCCGGAAACGCCAGTTGGTGCACCAGGAGTCGAGAGTGGGGTCACCGAGGCTGAGACCGTAGATGGCGCGCTGGTGCCAGCCGCGTTGGTTGCACTCACGCGGAACGTGTAGGAAGTGCCGTTGGTCAAACCAGTCACCGTGGCCGCCGCCGTAGCAGAAGTGCCGTCCGCAAATGTTACGAACGACGCTCCGTTTTCACTAACTTCGACGACATAATCAGTGATCGGCGAACCGCCATCACTTGGTGCCGTCCATGTCAGTGACACCTGTGAGTTTTCAGATGTTCCCGACACACTTGTAGGCACGCCCGGTATTGTCCGTGGTGTAACCGCAGCCGAAACTGCCGAAGTCGCCCCAGTGCCAATATTGTTAGTTGCACTGACGCGGAATGTGTAGGCCGTACCGTTGGTCAAACCAGTCACCGTCGCACTTGTCGCGACCGACGGAGCATGACTAAATGGAATCCACGTGGTTCCGTTGGTCGAAGATTCGATGACATAGTTGGTGATCGCCGAACCACCATTGCTCGTCGGTGCTGTCCATGACAATGCGACTGACGTGTTTAGAGGTGTACCCGACACTCCAGTTGGAGCACCCGGCGCGTCAAACGGAGTCACTGGTCCAGCGACATTGGAGGTTGCACCGGTGCCAACGCTGTTGACTGCGCTAACTCTAAAGGTATATGGGGCACCGTTGGTCAATCCGGTTACCGACATCGCAGTAGCAGTAGATATACCGTCAGCAAATGTGGCAAAACCAGATCCATCGTTGAATTCAATGATGTAGTCAGTGATCGCGCTGCCACCAGTAACTGCTGGTGCTGTCCAATTCAAAGCCACCCGTGCGGCGCCTGACTCACCCGTCAAACCAGTTGGCGCATTCGGAACCGTCGCCGGGATTACGGCCGCCGAAACAGTCGAAACCGAGCTGGTGCCGGCACTATTGGTTGCACTCACGCGGAAGGTGTACGAAGTGCCGTTGGTCAAACCTGTGACTGTGGCACTCGTTGACGTCGAAGTTCCATCGGCAAACGTGGCGAAACCGGACCCGTCATTAATTTCGACAACATAATCGGTGATCGGATTTCCGCCATCATTTGGTGCTGTCCAAGTCAGCGACACTTGCGTGTTGCCAGATGTTCCGACGACGTTGGTTGGTACGCCGGGCACCGTCGAAGGTGTCGCCGCTGTTGTCGAAGAAGCCGTTCCGTCGCCGGCGGCGTTGACCGCTTTGATCTGCACGTTGTAGGACGTGCCGTTGACCAACGCTGTTGTTCCGTCGCTGCTGGCGAATGCAATCACCAATGGTGATGCCGTTGTTCCGGCGGCGCGAGTTCTAAATGTGGTGCCACCGTCAGTCGAGTACTTGTAACTGGTGATCGCCGAACCACCGTTACTTGCGGGCGCAGTAAATGCCACCGACAGCGATCCATCAGACGGAGTTATCAACGTGATCGTTGGCGCACTAGGGGTACTAGCCGGGGTTGCTGCCGTAGTTGAAGAGGCGGCACCGTCACCGGCGACGTTGACCGCTTTGATTTGCACGTTGTAGGAAGTGCCGTTGACCAATGCTGTTGTTCCATCGCTGCTGGCAAAAGCAATCACCAATGGTGATGCCGTTGTTCCGGCGGCACGTGTTCTAAATGTGGTGCCACCGTCAGTCGAGTACTTGTAACTCGTGATCGCCGAACCACCGTCAGCACCAGCGGTAAATGCCACCGACAATGCGCCATCTGAAGGAGTGATCGCCGTGATCGTTGGTGCACTCGGCGTCGTGCGCGGTGTGGCAGCAGTCGAAGAGGATGCCGCACCATTTCCAATCGAATTGATTGCCCGAATCTGAACGTCATACGAAGTGCCGTTCACCAGTGCTGACGCACTTCCGCTCACCGTGGTAATCACCAGCGGAGAAGCCGTCGTACCGGTGGCACGAGATTTGAAGGTTGTTCCACCGTCTGTCGAGTACTCGTAATTCGTGATCGCCGAACCACCAGTAGCACCTGCACTGAACGCCACCGACAGCGACCCGTCAGTCGGGGTGATCGCCGTGATCGTTGGCGCACTCGGAACCGCGGCCGGAGTGGCAGCCGTCGTCGCGGATGCGGCTCCGTCGCCTACAGCATTGACCGCTTTGATCTGCACGTTGTAGGACGTGCCGTTGACCAACGCCGTTGTCCCATCGCTACTGGCAAAAGCAATCACCAATGGTGATGCCGTTGTTCCGGCGGCACGAGTCCTGAATGTGGTGCCACCGTCAGTCGAATACTTGTAACTAGTGATCGCCGAACCACCATCGGCACCAGCTGTAAACGCCACCGACAACGAGCCGCTACTTGGCGTGATCGCCGTGATCGTTGGCGCACTTGGCGTCGTGCGCGGAGTGGCAGCAGTTGTTGAGGAGGCAGCACCGTCACCGGCAGCATTGACCGCTTTGATCTGAATGTCGTAAGACGTGCCGTTGACCAGAGCCGTTGTCCCATCGCTGCTGGCAAAAGCAATCACCAAAGGTGATGCCGTTGTTCCGGCTGCACGTGTTCTAAATGTGGTGCCACCGTCAGTCGAATACTTGTAACTCGTGATCGCCGAACCACCATCGGCACCAGCCGTAAATGCCACCGACAATGCGCCATCTGAAGGAGTAATCGCCGTAATAGTTGGTGCACTTGATGTCGTACGCGGAGTCGCCGCAGTAGTGGACGATGCGGCACTATCACCGACGGCGTTGACGGCCTTTATTTGGACGTTGTAAGACGTGCCGTTCGCTAGCGCCGTAGTTCCGTCACTGCTGGCAAAGTCAATTACCAGGGGTGATGCGGTTGTGCCCGCGGCACGGGTTCTGAATGTGGTTCCACCATCGGTCGAATACTTGTAACTCGTGATCGCCGAGCCTCCATTGGCTCCGGCGGTAAATGCCACCGACAATGACCCGTCTGAAGGAGTAATCGCCGTAATTGTCGGCGCACTAGGCACCGTTGCCGGCGTGACCGAACTGGATGCGGATGAGAAATTACCGGTGCCAGCAATATTGGATGCCGCCACTCGGAACGTATAGGCCTGACCGTTGGTCAAACCAGTAACCGTTGCACTCGTTGACGTCGAAGTACCGTCGGCAAAGGTCGTCCAAATTGATCCGTCTGGAGACGACTGGATCACATAATCGGTAATTGCCGAACCGCCATTACTTGGTGCTGTCCATGTCAACAACACTTCGGTATTGCCAGATGTTCCCGACACACTCGTCGGTGGCCCAGGTGTTGTTCGTGGTATTACTGCCGCTGAAACATCTGATGCGCCACCCGTTCCGGCAGCATTAACGGCGCTTACCCGGAATGTGTACGACGTACCGTTGGTCAAACCAGTCACCGTGGCCGCGGCCGTGGCAGAAGTACCGTCCGCAAACGTGGCGAAACCGGAGCCGCCGTTAAATTCGACGACATAATCGGTGATCGGAGAACCGCCTGTGCTCGCCGGTGCAGTCCATGTCAGTGACACTTGTGCGTTACCGGTCGTACCCGACACGTCTGTTGGCGCGCCTGGTGTCGTACGCGGCGTAGCTGCCGTGGTAGCTGACGCCGCACCGTCGCCATTTGCGTTGACTGCCAAAATTTGTACGTTATATGAGGTGCCGTTAACTAGCGCCGTAGTTCCGTCAACGCTTTCAAAGGCGATCACGATTGGCGATGCGGTTGTGCCGGCGGCGCGAGTCCTAAATGTTGTACCGCCGTCAGTCGAATACTTGTAACTGGTGATCGCCGAGCCACCATCAAATCCAGCGCTGAACGCGACCGACAACGACGCACTACTTGGCGTGATTGCCGTGATCGTTGGCGCACTCGGAACTGCGACAGGTGTGGCCGCGGTTGTTGACGATGCCGCACCGTCACCTGCAACGTTGACCGCCTTGATCTGAATGTTGTACGAGGTGCCATTGACCAGAGCTGTTGTGCCATCGCTGCTTGCAGTTGTGATCACGATCGGTGATGCGGTTGTTCCAGCGGCACGGGTTCTGAATGTGGTTCCGCCGTCGGTCGAATACTTGTAACTGGTGATCGCCGAACCGCCGTTGAAACCGGCACTAAAGGCCACCGACAGCGATCCGTCACCTGGAGTGATTGCGGTGATCGTTGGCGCACTTGGTGTCGTGCGTGGAGTGGCCGCAGTTGTCGACGACGCGGCACCATCACCGACGGCGTTGACCGCCTTGATTTGGACGTTGTAGGACGTGCCGTTCGCTAGCGCCGTTGTCCCGTCACTACTGGCGAAGTCAATTACCAGGGGTGATGCGGTTGTGCCCGCGGCACGGGTTCTGAACGTGGTTCCGCCGTCGGTCGAATACTTGTAACTCGTGATCGCCGAGCCTCCATTGGCTCCGGCGGTGAAGGCCACTGACAACGAACCGTTACTTGGAGTAATCGCGGTAATCGTTGGTGCACTCGGAACCGTGACAGGTGTGGCAGCAGTTGTAGACGATGCTGCACCGTCGCCGGCAACGTTAACTGCTTTGATTTGAATGTTGTACGAAGTTCCATTCACCAGCGCGGTTGTGCCATCACTGCTGGCAAATGCAATCACTATCGGTGATGCGGTTGTGCCGGCGGCGCGAGTTCTGAATGTTGTCCCACCATCGGTCGAATACTTGTAACTAGTGATCGCGGAACCACCATCAAACCCAGCGGTGAACGCCACCGACAATGCGCCATCGGAAGGAGTGATAGCAGTGATCGTTGGCGCACTTGGCGTTGTGCGCGGTGTGGCCGCAGTCGTTGACGACGCAACGCCATCGCCGATCACGTTGACCGCTTTAATTTGAATGTTGTACGAAGTGCCGTTGGCCAGCGCGGTAGTTCCGTCACTACTTTCGAACGCAATCACCAATGGTGAAGCCGTCGTTCCAGCGGCACGAGTCCTAAATGTTGTCCCACCATCGGTCGAATACTTGTAACTCGTCAGCGCGGAACCACCGTCAAACCCGGCGGTGAAGGCCACAGACAAGGAACCGTTACTTGGAGTAATCGCCGTGATTGTCGGTGCGCTAGGCGTCGTACGTGGTATCACTGCACCCGACACAACTGACGCTGCACCCGTTCCAGCCGCATTGACGGCGCTCACGCGGAACGTGTGCGAAGTCCCGTTTGCTAAGCCAGTTACCGTGGCTGCGGCGGTGGCCGAGACTCCATCGTCAAACGTGGCGAAACCGGAGCCGTCATCAAATTCGACGACGTAGTCGGTGATCGCCGAACCGCCATTGCTCGCCGGTGCAGTCCATGTCAATGACACCTGGGCGTTACCAGCCGTACCCGACACGCTTGTTGGTGCACCTGGCGTTGTACGTGGAGTTGCTGCGGTAGTTGACGAAGCAGTTCCGTCGCCGGCGGCGTTGACTGCCTTGATTTGGACGTTGTAGGACGTGCCGTTTGCAAGTGCCGTTGTTCCGTCGCTACTTTCGAACGCAATCACCAATGGTGAAGCCGTCGTACCGGCGGCACGAGTTCTAAAGGTTGTTCCACCATCGGTCGAATACTTGTAACTGGTTATCGCCGAACCGCCATCGGCACCAGCCGAGAACGCCACCGACAACGATCCACTACTTGGAGTGATTGCGGTGATCGTTGGTGCACTTGGCGTCGTGCGTGGCGTGGCGGCGGTCGTCGACGACGCAAGGCCATCACCGACAACGTTGACTGCCTTGATCTGAACGTCGTACGACGAACCATTCACCAAAGCCGTTGTTCCGTCACTACTTTCGAACGCAATCACTATCGGTGAAGCGGTCGTTCCAGCGGCACGAGTCCTAAACGTGGTCCCACCATCGGTCGAATACTTGTAACTCGTGATGGCCGAACCGCCATCAAACCCGGCACTAAACGCCACCGACAACGAACCATTAGAAGGAGTGATCGCGGTGATCGTTGGTGCACTTGGCGTCGTGCGTGGCGTGGCTGCAGTTGTTGACGAAGCAGCACCGTCACCGGCAACGTTGACGGCCTTGATCTGCACGTCATATGACGTGCCGTTGGCCAGCGCGGTTGTTCCGTCGCTGCTTTCAAACGCGATCACGATTGGTGATGCGGTTGTACCGGCAGCCCGAGTCCTAAAGGTTGTCCCACCATCGGTCGAGTATTTGTAACTGGTGATCGCCGAGCCGCCATCGGCACCAGCCGAGAACGCCACTGACAACGAGCCATTACTTGGTGTTATCGCCGTGATTGTTGGCGCGCTTGGCGTCGTGCGTGGCGTAGCTGCAGTCGTCGACGAAGCCGCACCATTACCGATCGCATTGATTGCCCGAATCTGCACGTCATATGACGTGCCGTTGACGAGCGCTCCAGATCCACTGCTAACAGTGGTGAGAACTATCGGAGAAGCAGTGGTACCAGTGGCACGCGATTTGAAGGTTGTTCCACCATCGGTCGAGTATTCATAGTTCGTGATCGCCGAACCACCAGTAGCACCAGCGGTAAAGGCCACCGAAAGAGTTGCATTCGATGGTGTAATCGCCGTAATTGTTGGAGCACTTGGCGTGGTCGCCGGCGTTGCTGCAGTTGTCGACGACGCAGCGCCATTACCGATCGCATTGATTGCCCGGATCTGTATGTCATACGAGGTGCCGTTGACGAGCGTTCCAGATCCACTGCTAACAGTTGTGATAACTATTGGAGAAGCGGTGGTACCGGTGGCACGCGATTTGAAGGTTGTTCCACCATCGGTCGAGTATTCATAGTTCGTGATCGCCGAACCACCAGTAGCACCCGCGGTAAAGGCCACCGAAAGAGTTGCATTCGATGGAGTGATCGCCGTAATTGTTGGAGCACTTGGCGTGGTCGCCGGCGTTGCTGCAGTTGTCGACGACGCAGCGCCATTACCGATCGCATTGATTGCCCGAATCTGCACGTCATACGAGGTGCCGTTGACGAGCGTTCCAGATCCACTGCTAACAGTTGTGATAACTATTGGAGAAGCAGTGGTACCAGTGGCACGCGATTTGAAGGTTGTCCCACCATCGGTCGAGTACTCATAATTCGTGATCGCCGAACCACCAGTAGCACCCGCGGTAAAGGCCACCGAAAGAGTTGCATTCGATGGAGTGATCGCCGTAATCGTTGGCGCACTAGGCGTGGTCGCCGGAGTGGCCGCCGTCGTCGACGAAGCCGCACCGTCGCCAACAACGTTGACTGCCTTGATCTGAATGTCGTACGACGTGCCATTCACCAACGCAGTTGTGCCATCACTACTTTCGAACGCAATCACGATTGGTGATGCTGTTGTGCCTGTGGCACGGGTTCTAAATGTGGTCCCACCATCGGTCGAATACTTGTAACTCGTCAATGCAGAACCGCCATCAAACCCTGCAGTAAAGGCCACGGACAGCGAACCATTACTTGGAGTAATCGCTGTGATCGTTGGCGCACTTGGCGTCGTGCGTGGCGTTGCCGCAGTCGTCGACGAAGCAGCACCGTCACCGGCAATGTTGACCGCCCTGATTTGAATGTCGTACGAGGTGCCGTTCGCCAGAGCCGTTGTGCCATCACTACTTTCAAACGCGATCACAATTGGTGATGCAGTTGTGCCTGCTGCACGAGTCCTAAATGTGGTCCCTCCATCGGTCGAATACCTGTAACTCGTCAGTGCCGAACCGCCATCAAACCCTGCAGTAAAGGCCACGGACAGCGAACCATTACTTGGAGTAATCGCGGTGATCGTTGGCGCGCTCGGTGTCGTGCGTGGCGTTGCCGCAGTCGTCGACGACGCAACGCCATCTCCGACAACGTTGACGGCCTTGATCTGGATGTTGTACGAGGTTCCGTTGACAAGTGCGGTCGTTCCATCGCTGCTTGCTGTCGAGATGACCAAAGGTGATGCCGTGGTACCAGCAGCACGAGTCCTGAATGTGGTTCCACCGTCTGTCGAATACTTGTAACTCGTCAGTGCAGAACCGCCATTAAATCCGGCACTAAAGGCCACGGACAGAGATCCATTACTTGGAGTAATCGCGGTAATCGTTGGCGCACTTGGTGTCGTGCGCGGCGTTGCCGCTGTAGTCGAAGATGGATCCCCATCACCATTTGCATTGACCGCCAAAATTTGGACATCGTACGACGTGCCGTTTACTAACGCAGTTGTTCCGTCGCTACTTGCAAACTCAACCACTATCGGTGATGCGGTCGTGCCAGCGGCACGAGTCCTAAACGTGGTCCCACCGTCTGTCGAATACTTGTAACTCGTGATCGCGAGACCACCATCGGCACCGGCACTAAAGGCAACCGACAATGAAGCGTTTCCTGGCGTGATTGCCGTGATCGTTGGTGCACTTGGCGTTGCCACAGGTGTTGCTGCCGTCGTCGTCGATGCAGCGCCATCGCCAGCCGCGTTGACCGCCTTGATCCGAATGTCATAAGACGTACCGTTCACCAACGCAGTTGTGCCATCACTGCTTGCTGTTGTGATTACCAGCGGTGATGCGGTTGTGCCTGAAGCACGAGTTCGATAGGTAGTTCCACCATCGGTCGAATACTTGTAACTCGTGATCGCCGAACCACCAGTAGCACCAGCGGTGAACGCCACCGACAAAGAAGCGTTACCTGGCGTTATCGCCGTGATCGTTGGCGCACTTGGCGTCGTGCGTGGGGTTGCCGCAGTTGTTGCTGACGCCGCACCGTCACCTGCCGCGTTGACCGCCTTGATCTGGACGTTGTATGAGGTGCCATTCGCTAGGGCCGTCGTTCCATCGCTACTTTCAAACGCGATCACTATCGGTGATGCAGTTGTGCCCGCCGCGCGAGTTCTAAATGTGGTTCCACCGTCTGTGGAGTATTTGTAACTGGTTAGTGCCGAACCACCGTCGGCACCCGCCGTGAACGCCACCGATAGCGAACCATCCGAAGGAGTAATCGCCGTGATCGTTGGCGCACTTGGAGTTGTGCGTGGCGTTGCCGCAGTTGTCGACGATGCTGTTCCGTCACCAACAACGTTGACTGCCTTGATCTGCACGTCGTACGACGTGCCGTTGACTAGCGCGGTTGTTCCATCACTGCTGGCGAAAGCGATAACCAATGGCGATGCTGTCGTACCTGCGGCGCGAGTTCTAAACGTGGTTCCACCATCGGTCGAATATTTGTAACTGGTAAGTGCCGAACCGCCATCAAACCCAGCCGTGAACGCCACCGACAACGAACCGTTTCCTGGTGTGATTGCGGTAATTGTTGGCGCACTTGGTGTTGTGCGTGGTGTTGCCGCGGTCGTAGCGGATGCGGCGCCGTCGCCGGCAACGTTGACCGCCAAAATTTGTACGTCATACGAAGTGCCGTTTGCTAGCGCAGTCGATCCGTTTGTGCTGAGTGTCGAGATCACCAACGGTGATGCAGTCGTACCCGATGCCCGAGTAAAGAATGTGGTCCCACCATCGGTGGAGTATTTGTAACTAGTGATCGCAGCGCCGCCATCGGCACCAGCCGTGAACGCCACCGATAATGAACCATCAGAAGGAGTAATTGCCGTGATCGTTGGCGCACTTGGCGTCGTGCGCGGCGTGGCCGCAGTCGTCGACGATGCGACGCCGTCACCGGCGACGTTGACGGCTTTGATCTGGACGTTATAGGAGGTGCCATTCACCAGGGCCGTCGTACCGTCACTACTGGCGAACGCAATCACTATCGGTGATGCGGTCGTGCCGGCGGCACGCGTTCTAAATGTGGTCCCACCATCGGTGGAGTACTTGTAACTGGTAAGTGCCGAACCGCCATCAAACCCGGCACTGAAGGCCACCGACAACGAACCGTTACCTAGTGTTATCGCAGTAATTGTTGGCGCACTTGGTGTTGTGCGTGGCGTTGCCGCTGTCGTCGACGATGCCGTTCCGTCGCCAACTACGTTGACTGCTTTGATCTGGACGTTGTAAGAGGTGCCGTTGACTAGCGCCGTTGTACCGTCACTGCTGGCGAACGCAATCACTATCGGTGATGCTGTTGTACCTGCAGCACGAGTAAAGAATGTGGTTCCACCATCGGTTGAGTACTTGTAACTGGTTAGTGCCGAGCCACCGTCAGCGCCCGCCGTGAACGCCACCGACAATGAGCCATCGGAAGGAGTGATCGCCGTGATCGTAGGTGCACTTGGCGTCGTGCGCGGCGTG
>JALNZH010000379.1 GCA_023229405.1 Bacteroidota bacterium | reverse complement strand
GACAAGAAGAACATCATAGAACGAAAAACTTTGATGAAGAATATCAGGACTTCCTAAAGAAATATGGTTCTCTCAAGGAGGACTAAAGTCCCAGGAGGTTTTTTGGTGTGTCTTATTGCCACGACCTAAAGGTCGTGGCAATAAGACACATATGGTAAAACACACATATGGCAATAACAGTCCAAAGCTAATTTGAAGATTAGTATTTATTGTGTTGACTGAAAAATTATTATCCATAGATCGAAAACGATGTACACTGAAGACGACTTAATAATGATCAGCGCGTTGCAGCACTACGTCTATTGTCCGCGGCAATGTGCGTTAATCCATGTGGAGGATGCGTGGCATGAAAATGTCTTTACCGTTCGCGGAAACATTCTCCACGAAAAAGTCGATACCGATACCTACGAAACACGTGGTACAAAAAAGACTGTGCGGGGATTAAGAATACATTCATTTCGCTATGGCATTGTTGGTCGGTGTGATGTGGTGGAGTTTCGGGAAATAAAGAATGTACCACGTCATTCCGAACTTGTTTCGGAATCTGATAGAAATAATACCCTGAAACACCTGCCCGCCGGACAGGCGAGAGATCAGGATGACGTTGGATTGGAAGTACTGCCGGTGGAATTTAAAGCTGGTGAGCCAAAAGAAAGTATTAGCGATAAAGTCCAATTATGTGCCCAAGCGTTATGTTTGGAAGAAATGCTTAATACAACAATAACACACGGAGCATTTTTTTACGCGAAGATACGGCGAAGGGACATTGTTGAAATTGATGACACGTTGCGCGCACAAACAGAAGGGATTATTGCATCGGTGAGGGGAATCGTTTCTCAGAAGATTATTCCAACGGCAGAGTATGCGGCGAAGTGCCGGAATTGTTCGTTGTATTCAATCTGCCAACCTAAAGCGATGAACAATCGGAAATTGAAAATATATATGAATGATTTATATAAGCCATAGATAAGGTAGGTCAGACATTCCTGTCTGACTATAACAAAATGACAGGCAGATCACAAAATGATGGCTTTGCGAAGTGCCTGTTATATCAAAATGTTTGCAAATAAATATGATAGGCAGGAATGCCTATCCTACTGAAATGGAATTTGGGACATTAAAAATACATTCAAGACATTTGCCACATTGGGAAGCGGAAGGTGCAATTTATTTTGTTACTTTCCGAGCCAAGAACAAGATTCTCGATGTTGAAGAACAAAAAATAGTTCTGGACCATGTTGTTAAAGGAAATGAGATATTTTATACTCTCATCGCCATCATTGTTATGCCGGACCATGTTCATATTTTATTATTCCCGCTGCCATCGTACACATTACGCCGTATTATGAAAGGAATAAAAGGAGTAGCTGCCAGAAAAATTAACAATCTAAAAGGGATGAATGGGACTGTTTGGCAAGATGAATCATTTGACAGAATTATAAGAGATGAAAAGGAATTAAAAGTAAAATTATTTTACATGTTGAACAATCCGGTAAAGCAAGGATTAACAGATGATCCATGGAATTATCATGGGTGGTGGTTCAACCAAAAAATAATTGTTTGGTAGGTCAGACATTCTTGTCTGACGAATTAAAAATTAAACCCGACAGACAGAAATGTCTGTCCTACCGATGCCAAATCATGAAAAAACATCTTAATACGTTATATATCACTTCCGACGATGCGTATGTTCACAAGGATCGTGAAACATTTGTTGTGGAAGTGGAAAACAAAAAAGTTCTGCAAGCGCCGATTCATTCGATAGAAAATATTGTTTGTTTTGGTTTTAAAGCACTTTCCCCGCCTCTCATGGCCTTTTGTGCTGAGAATAATGTTGGTATTAGCTATTTATCGGAGAATGGTAAATTTCTTGCCAGAGTGTATGGCGCGCAAAAGGGAAATGTTCTGCTGCGCAAAGCGCAATATGCTAAAGCCGATAATGAGTTTGAATCACTTGCCATTGCCCGCCCAATTATAGCGGCAAAAGTTGCGAACTACCGGAGTTTACTTCAACGACACCAAAGAAATCATGCCGATCAGAGTACGGATGAGATAGCGAATGTGGCAATGACATTGGGCAATCGGCTTGGTGATATTCAACGGGCGCAATCATTGGATGAACTGCGCGGGCATGAAGGAGAGTGTGCTGCTCGTTATTTCGGTGTCTTGTCTTCATTAATGACTGCGCAACAAGGTGATTTTATATTTACACAACGCAGTAAACGTCCGCCGCTCGATCCGGCAAATGCGCTCCTCTCATTTTTATATTCCATTCTGGCAAACGATGTCCGTTCTGCGTTGGAAACAACTGGGCTTGATCCACAGGTTGGCTTTCTGCATCAACTCAGATCTGGCAGACCGAGTCTTGCCCTCGACATGATGGAAGAGTTTCGTGCCTATCTTGGCGACAGAATTATGCTCAATCTCATCAACTTACGGCAGGTAACGAAAAAAGATTTTGAAATTCGGGAATCAGGGGAAGTCCGTATGTCCGACGATGCTCGGAAAGCAGTGTTACATGCGTATCAAAAGCGAAAGCAGGAAGAAATTACGCATCCATTTCTTGATGAGAAAATGACTGTTGGACTTCTTCCGCATATACAAGCGCAGTTGCTGGCACGGTATATTCGAGGGGACATTGATGCCTATCCACCATTTTATATGAAGTGAAAAAATTATGATGGTTCTTGTCAGTTATGATGTTTCAACAAAAACCGACACCGGAGTAAGACGGCTCCGGCATATATCGGAAATCTGTCTTGATTTTGGATTTCGTGTTCAGAACTCCGTCTTTGAATGTAATGTTGATCCCGAACACTGGGAAATATTGAAAGACAAACTTCTTGCGAAATATAAAAAGGATGAGGATAGTTTACGGTTCTATTTTTTGGGATCAAATTGGAAGAGGCGGGTTGAACACTACGGCAACAAGAAAAGTCAGGATATCGAAGACACATTGATTATATAGCGCTAATCG
>JALNZH010000378.1 GCA_023229405.1 Bacteroidota bacterium | reverse complement strand
ACATCAACAGGAATCACGCGATCAACACCCTTCAGCACATGGTACCCATGTTCCCAATATGGTCCACCACAATTGGAGCAACTTCCCATAGAAATGACATACCGCGGTTCGGGCATCTGGTCGTACAACCGTTTGATGCGCGATGCCATTTTCAGCGTAACCGTTCCGGAAACAATCATCACATCGCACTGACGCGGGGTGGCACGGGGTATCACGCCGAATCGCATCATATCGAAATTAGATGCCGATGCTGCCATCATTTCGATAGCGCAACAAGCAAGACCGAACTGCATCTGGTAGAGGGAAGACAAACGAGCCCAGTTCAGTAGATTATCCATTGTTGTAACGACAATGTTCGAGTTTTCAAATTTTTGGTCGAGTAAGCCCATAGAGTTTTCAGTTCAAGACGGTTTCTTCAGGTTCTTCAATGATGGATCGTTTTGACATCGGAAGGAATTGCGGCATCGGTTTATCCCATTCCAGGTCCCCTTTTCTCCACACATACGCGTACCCGACGACCAGGATCGCAATGAACACGAGCATTTCCACGAACGCAAACATGCCAAAATCCTTAAAAACAAGAGCCCACGGAAACAGGAACACCGCTTCCACTTCGAACACGAGGAAGATTAAGGCAACAACATAAAATCGGATATTAAAACGGATATGAGAAGGGCCGACAGGGATTTCGCCACATTCGTAGGTAGAAAGTTTTTCAGCATATGGACGGTGCGGGCGAAAAATCCATGAAGCGATGAGTCCGCCGGCTGTAAAGAGCACGCCGACGATAAAGAAGGCCAGGATGTTTCCAAATTCAGTAAGCATAATACTCGTTTGGAATAATGTGGTGGTACGAATTGTATCATGCTTCACATCTTCCGGACTTCTTTTTCAAAAAGCTCCGTTCAGCATGATGTTTGTATTAATAGTACTATTGCATCTGTAATCATCTTTAAAACAAAACTGCGTCGTCAAGTGCAATTGAGCCCCTGCGACGCAGTCAAAATCAAAAAGAAGAACCGTGGTTCTTATCCCCGAAGTTCGTCCAAATATCTCTCCGCATCTCTCGCTGCTGCTGAACTCGAATGTTCTTTCTTGATCAACTTGTACAGTTCAATTGCTAATTCTTTGTTGCCGGATCGCGCATAATTCCGGGCGGCATTAGACAAATACTCGGCCGTATTCGGATCGTTCGCGTTCGCTTTACCAGCTTTCTCGAAATATTTTGCAGCATCCGCAAAATTCGCTTTTACTTCGTAACAGGCAGCGATCCCTGCGATGCGGGAAGTTTCCAGAATTGGTGCGTCCACATTTGCATTATCGAACGCTTCCATCGCCTTGTCAAATTCCCCGGTATTAAAATAACAGTTGGCGAGATAAAACTGTGCGATGTTGCCGTATTTCGTCGAGCCGTAATCGTTGACGATGGCCAGTAATCCACGGACGTTCTTTTCCGGCAGACCGGCGATTGCGATTTGGTATTGCCCGTTATCATAATAGGAAAATACTTTCGCAAACTCGTTTGCTGCCTTCTCGTTATTCGTCCGATTATTATTGATATAGAACCAGCCGCCGGCGACAAGAACTGCAATTGCTATGCCAATATTGGTCAAAAGTTTCTTATTTGTCTCGTACCATGAAACTGCAGTTTCATACGTAGTTATAAGGTCGTCTTGTTTCTTAACCCGTTTTGCGAGTTCTTTCTGCTTTTTTAACATCGTCTCTTCAAATCAAAAGTGAAAAAATGTGAATTATTTGTCCTAAATATACGAAAGTTGTCCTGTTCCAGCAAGCACTCTTATGCACGCTCATTAATAAAATCATGCTCCTCTGCACGAACAACCAATACCGGACATGGGGCTTTTCGGATAATTTTCTCTGCTGTACTGCCAAAGAGAATATGTTCCACACCAGTCCTGCCATGGGTCGCAACGATGATCAGGTCAATGTCTTCCGCTTGAGCATACGTCGTAATTTCGACAAAAGGAATTCCGGTTGAAACAACCGATGAGGAACGGATTGATAATGGAACGCTGGATTCGATAAGCGCCGCCAATTCCTGAGTCGCTTTTTCATGCAGTTCTTTCTCAACGTCAGGGAAACCGACCTGGCCGAATCCGAAATCGGAAGGATAGATGGTCGGTTCAACCACATACATCAATTCCAACTGTGCATTAAATTGCCGTGCAAATGGCAACGCGTATCGCAGAGCTTTTTTTGAGTGATCGGAAAAATCAATGGGAACAAGGATCTTCTTCAATCCGATCAACGGGTCGACCATTCGTGAAGATTTTTTTGCTGCTGATAGTGAAATAGAGCTACGCTTTTTGAATTTTCTTTTTGGAGCTAGCTTTTTCATCGCTCTTCTCCTTTTGTTGTTTGACCAGTTCGAGTTCCGTCCGAAGTTTAGAGAACTCGTTGTTCATATTACGCAAACGTTCGCCGATCATTTCGGCAAGTTTTACCACTACCTTCAGACCGGTTTTAGGTGTTTTTTCGATAATCTCAAACAGATCGGGGCGAAAAAATCCGATCAGCGCAGAATCTTCCTTCACCACCACTGACGCCGATCGTGCGGACTCGTCCAACAATGCAATCTCGCCGAAAAAATCTCCATTGACCATTTCCGTGATTTCCTTTTGAGTACCGTCTTCACCAACAACTACAATCCCCACTTTTCCTTTTTCCACAACATACATTCCAAGTCCGGGGTCTCCTTGATAAAAAACGAATTCTCCCTTCACGTATTGGCGCCGATGCACAATCGAGGCAATCTGGCGAAGCTCCTTCGGTTCCAGTTTATCGAAGACCGGAATCTTGGACAGCATCTCTTCCACCGATGCCGGTTTGATCTTTGCCTTAAAAACATCCTTGAACGCGAAATCTTTCCCCATACGATACTCTTATCAAAAGATACAAAAAAATGTCCGGCGGAATGTGCCGGACATTGGTGCTATTAAATGAAATCGAGCCATCCGTGTTGATCGTTACCATTCTCAACAACATCAAAGAATCGTTTTTGCA
>JALNZH010000377.1 GCA_023229405.1 Bacteroidota bacterium | reverse complement strand
ATTCCAATCCGTCCTGCGTTATCCCCAATCCATTTGTTGCCGATCCCACCTACTTCATGGCAAGGAACACCCATTCGCGATTGCACACTGCTGGCGATTGCTTCACAAGATTCTGATGCTAGCGGTGAAATCGTTGCACAATGGACCGGGGATGTTCTGATCACACATTTCGGAATTTCCGGACCTGCAACACTGGAAGTAAGCAGAGAGGCATTTGTTGCAATGGAACAGGGGAAAACCGTCGAAATGGCTGTGGACTTCTATCCGGAATTGAATGCGGAACAACTCGATGAAAAATTTTTAGAGGAAATCGAAAAGAATCCTTCACGCACAATCCTCACTCTCACGGAACAATTCATCCCGCAAAAACTTGCCGAGTTTGTTCTTGTCCGGTGTGCGATTGACTTCGCAAAAAAGTTAAATCAAGTTACGAAAGTTCAACGACGGGTACTGACCACACTCCTGAAACGTTTACCACTCGGGATTGTGAAAGAAATTCCACTCGATCGCGGCGAGGTAACCGCCGGAGGAATTGCACTGAACGAAGTGAATCCAACAACAATGGAATCAAAAATTCGGCCCGGGCTCTTTTTGTGCGGTGAAGTGCTCGATATCGCCGGCCCGGTGGGAGGCTATAACCTACAAGCAGCATTTTCAACAGGATATATCGCTGGAACATCAGCTGCTACTCGTGTAAAAGATTAAACGAACAAATAGGCACTTCCCCTCCACGGTTCGTTATGGAGTAAGAAGTTTTCGCAACGAGAAGATATGGAATACATACGCAAACGGAACAAGCACACCAGGTAGCAGATTGAACGGCGCATAGCTGATAATAAAGTTCGGTACATTCGTCTCAATCACTTCAATTCCCGGCATCGAAAGAATTCCGTGAACAACCACATTCGTCACAAGAACCAAACCCGCCACATTCCAGCCAATCATTGCCTTGCGAGAAATTTTTTCTTTACGATACAGATACGCTATCAGCGGAGCAGTCAGTCCGATAAGCGCATCGAAATTTCTCCCTTCAACACTCATAACACTCGGCAGTAATTCTCCTCCCGCTAACTGCAAAAGAACCAATTCAACCCCTATACGAAATGATTGCATGGCTGTCAGGAAAATCATACCCAGATGATTCGCAATAGTTTTCCCTGCTGAAGAAAATGCCAGATAAATAATGAAAAGAAAGTTCGGAACAACAATAAACAGTATGCGGGGTGGCATTTCTCCCAGGCCAAGGGCGAACACTCCGAGTTTGCCGAGTAAATATTGTGCTAAAAACCAAACAATCAAACCATTGACATACGACCGATGTTCCGGGAATGTTTTCCTGATCTTTCTCGCGACTAAAATAAATGTTCCTATGGAGAGTATGAGAAACGAATAGTACAGCATCTGCGGTATGACCGGGTTCATAAGATCTCCTGTTAATTTGAATAATACAGAAAGAAATACTGCCGGTCAACGATATCTTGCTAATGCATATAAATCACATTATCTTTATTGCAATCAATGCAACCATGTCGGACCTCGGAGTGTCCGACTTTTCATTTGTGAACATCCTTTCATTTTCATGCCCAAAAAGATCAGTATAGGAATCCTCGGCGGCGGCCAATTGGCAAAAATGTCCACTCTGGCAGCGGCACGAATGGGATTTGATGTTACCATCTTGGAGAAAGAGATGAAATCCCCGGCCGGTCAACTGACACATCACGAAATGATCGGTTGGGTGGACGACGAACTTGTTTTGAAATCCTTCGCACATCATTGTGATGTAGTTACGCTGGAAAATGAATTCGTAGATCACCATCGGATTGAGGTCATCGAGCAGATGGGAAAGAAAGTATTCCCTTCTTCCACAACAATCGGTCTGATCCAGGACAAACTTCTGCAAAAACAGACTTTGCAGAAAAACAAGATCCCGGTCCCGCAATTCATCGAAGTGAACGATGATCATACATTCTCAGACGTTTCAAAGGTACTGGGCATTCCGTTTGTGCTGAAATCTCGGAAAATGGGATATGACGGATACGGCAACGCTCTTGTTTCCACCGAAAAAGAATATTCGGATGCCGTCAATCATCTGTCGAACCGCCATAACAATCTGATGGCAGAATCATTTGTTACATTTACGATGGAATTGGCCGTGATGGTCGTACGAACTTCTCACGAGATTAAGACATATCCAGTCGTTGAAACCATACAGAAAAATCATATTTGTCATACGGTAATCGCACCGGCACAGATCTCCAAAGCGGTGGCGCACCGCGCAGAAGAGATTGCCATCGCTTCAGTTCAGGCAGTCAAAGGATTCGGAATCTATGGCGTAGAAATGTTCCTCTCGACCGACGGTTCAATTATTGTCAATGAAATGGCACCCCGTCCTCATAACTCCGGACATTATACCATCGAGGCTTGTGTCACATCGCAATTTGAAAATCATCTCCGGTCTGTTTTAGAGCTGCCGCTCGGTGCGACCGAGTTGATTCAACCGTATGCAGTTATGATAAATCTGCTGGGTAAACCATTCCCACAACGACGATTGGAAGTATATCGTACTACGCTGCAGCATCCGAATATTCACCTGCATATCTACGGTAAAGAAAGTTCCAGGCTGGGCAGAAAGATGGGACATATCACGATCCTCGGCAATAACCTAAAGAAAATCCTGAAAGAAGCCACTGCACTCGAAGAGCAGATCAGTTTATAATTGTTTCTGTGAAACTGTGCAGTATCTGAGTTATCCTCATTCCATATAGCAAAGAGAATACGAATGACACAGAAGTCGCAGATGTATACGGATAAAGCAAGAGAAAGTATAGTATGAAAAAACCAATCGTCGGAATCATCATGGGAAGCGATTCGGATCTTCCTACTATGCAGGAATCAGCAACGGTTCTTGAGCAATTCGGAATTTCGTACGAAATGAAGATTACTTCAGCACACCGGACACCGAATGTTATGGCTTCCTATGCAGCTTCCTCACAAAAACGAGGATTACGTATCATCATCGCCGGTGCCGGTGGCGC
>JALNZH010000376.1 GCA_023229405.1 Bacteroidota bacterium | reverse complement strand
AGAGTTACACGTCTGCGCGTTTAAAAACCCAGGATTTGAAAAGTTTTACGTATGGGAAAATAGAGGCGAGAATTAAACTCCCGCTAGGGAAAGGTTTGTGGCCGGCCTTTTGGATGCTGGGAAATTCAATTACTCAGGCAGGATGGCCGAAATGCGGTGAAATTGACATTATGGAACATATAAATACCGAAGCGAAAGCATACGGTACAATGCATTGGTTTAATACGGCCTATTCTCAATATGGCGGAAATACTTCGTGTGATGTAACACAGTACCACGTGTATTCTATCGAATGGGATAAAACGGTAATACATTGGTACGTTGATGGAATGCAATATTGGGAAGCGTTCATTGTCAATAACATTAACGGCACCGAAGAGTTTCATGCTCCGTTTTTTATTCTTCTCAATTTTGCGGTAGGAGGAAATTGGCCGGGATATCCGGATGCCTCGACTCCGTTTCCCGATACAGTGTTCGTCGATTATGTCAGAGTTTCTCAGCTTTCCAGCAACACTGTTTCGCAAGGCCGCAGCAATGTCCCTTCTGATTTTACTCTGAAGCAAAATTATCCGAATCCGTTTAATCCGTCAACAACATTTTCCTTTGACCTCCCTGTACAATCATATGTTACTTTGAAACTGTTTGATCTTCTGGGACGCGATCGTGAATCGATTCTTTCCGAAGACCTGTCCGCCGGCCGCCACACAAAGCAATGGAATGCGGCACATCTGCCTGGAGGAATATATTTTTACCGATTGCAGTCCGATCATTTTACCGAAACAAGAAAATTGATCCTGCTCAAGTAAGCCTTACTAAATATTGAGACATACATTATTGTTGACTGAACATGACCGGACTTGCGGTAATGCGAATACGTCTGCTGCAACCTGCATACTATCCAAGAACGAATTGATGAGACATCTGAAAAATCTCATATCACTGTCATTCCAAGAAGCACTTGTCTGACAGTCCCAAAGGAACACCGTTGGTGTAGGCAGAGAGCAATGAGGAATCTCGTTTTTTCATTCAAATGAAAAACAGGATTCTTCCGCTTCGCTCAACGTCAGAATGACAAAGAACGACCTATTTTTCAGATAATCCTTGATTTTTGAATTACCGTCCCTTTTGTAACAAATGAATCACAAAAATCATTCTCCAATTATGAAAAAATATCTCATTGCTATCTCTATTCTGTTTTTGTCAAACATTCTTTGGAGTCAAAATGGCGGGATAGGGCACACCGAAATCTTGTCAAAAGCGACCGTGAGCTGGGATGGTAAAAATTTACCGTACTATAAATCCGGAACACCCGAAATTACCATTCTTAAAATAACGATCCCACCCGGAGAACAGCTTCCAATACATAAACATCCGGTGATCAATGCCGGCGTATTGTTGAACGGTGAGTTAACGGTCATTACTGAAAAGAAAGATACGCTTCACTTGAAAGCGGGGGTAGGGTTGATTGAAGTTGTTGACACGTGGCATTACGGAAAAAACGAAGGAAATACTACTGCTGAAATCCTGGTTTTTTATGCAGGCATACAAGGAGAGCCGATAACGATCAAAAAAGAATAATAGTGAAACTTGTATATTATCAACTCAAAACTGCACCAATAAAATCATGATGAGAACATTTAAATATTGTTTTACATTTCTTTTTTTTGTGGCAAACTGTTTTGGACAACAGGGTGAAGCAAAAATAGTGGACTACACCCTGCCAGAAGCTTTAAAAACCATTGATGGAGAAACAGTCACCACGATTTCGGCATGGGAAAAAAAGAGAAGACCGGAAGTTTTAACATTGTTTGAAAACAATATTTACGGGCAAATACAGAAAAGGTATGACGACATAAGATTTATAGTCACAGATGATGCAGTTAATGCCATAAAAGGAAAGGCACGCGTAAAAGAGGTGACCATTATTGTTGAGAAAGCAAAAAAGAGTGTAACCGTTCACCTTACACTCTTTACGCCTTTGAACAATAAAAAACCTTCACCTGTTTTTTTACTGATCAATAACGGGAGTAAAAACAATACGGACTCTGGCGAAAAAGGTAAAAGTGATTTCGGTCCTGTTGAAATGGTCATTGATAGTGGATACGCCATAGCTGTAGTGTATACTGGCGATGCTGCACCCGATAATAAAGAAACGTACCACCATGGCGTTTTACAATTATACCCAAATCAGTTAACCGAGACCAATGGAATGAAAGCGATCGGTGCCTGGGCGTGGGCCGCCAGCAGGGCAATGGATTACTTGAAAACTGACAGGGAGATAGATTTCACTAAAGTTGGTGTGGTCGGCCATTCACGCGGCGGAAAGACTTCCTTGTGGGCCGGTGCACAAGATCAACGTTTTGCATTGATATTTTCCAGCTGTTCTGGATGTACTGGTGCTGCGTTAGCACGAAGGCAATCCGGCGAATCAGTGAAAGCCATCAATACTGCATTCCCGCATTGGTTTAACAACAATTATAAAAAATACAATTCTAATGTTAATGACTTGCCCGTGGATCAACATATGTTGATAGCACTTATTGCACCAAGACCTGTCTACACAACATCCGCTACTCAGGATCTGTGGGCAGATCCCGTTGGCTCATATCTTTCAATAGTGAACGCACAAAAGGTATATGCCTTGTATGGGAAACATTCAGCACTTACTCCTGACATACCGCCTCCCAATACTCCAATTCTTCATTCGGTTTTGGGTTATCATATCAGAGAAGGCGGTCATGATTTGACGGTGTATGATTGGGGTAATTTTATCCTCTTTGCGAATTTTCATTATTTCCAAAAATAACGGTACAAAACCATAGCTGTCCAAAATAAAACCCTTATTGACAAAAATTTATCGAAACGAGTGGATGTATGGAAGATATGTTATGTTGAGAAAATAAGCCCTCCCCTACATTTCTTACAGTGTTGGATGAGATGTGGGAGGGAGCGAAAATTTGGAGGAGTGAGCGAGCTTTTTCTCCCCCTACCAAGGGGGAGATACAGAGGGGGTCTGAAATCATGAAGGGACTTTTGATGGTGTTTTTTTTGCCATCTA
>JALNZH010000375.1 GCA_023229405.1 Bacteroidota bacterium | reverse complement strand
GACGCCTTCGGGAAGTCCTGCTTCCATCATAATTTCAACAAGCATCGCCGCTGTCTTTGGTGTATCCGTTGCCGGTTTGAAGACGCAGGTGTTTCCGGAAAGAATTGCCGGGAACATTTTCCATGTAGGAATCGCCATCGGGAAATTCCACGGCGTAATGATTCCCGCAACACCGATCGGCACGCGGATCGCCATCGCAAATTTATTCGGCAGTTCAGAAGGAACAGTGTTGCCGAACAACCGGCGTCCTTCTGTTGCTGCGTAATACGCCGTATCAATACCTTCTTGAACATCGCCGCGTGTTTCAGCCAGCACTTTCCCCATCTCACGGGTCATTTCACGAGAAATCTCTTCCTTGCGTTTCACCAACAGGTCGCCGATGGTGCGCATAATGTCGCCGCGTTTCGGAGCCGGAACCAATCTCCATTTTTCGAACGCCGCACGCGCAGCTTTTACCGCCGCATCAACATCCTCTTTCCCTGATTTCGGAAAAATCCCAACCACTTCTTCCCAGTTGGCCGGATTGCGGTTCTCGAATGTACGTCCGGAGACTGCATCGACCCATTTCCCGTTGATAAGATTTTGAAATTTTTGTGCCATGACAATTCCTTCTATGATAGTAATTAGGCTAATCCGACTCTCTTAAAAATATAGTCCACAGTATTAAGACTCTTTTTTGGATCGAATGCTTCGTCCAGATCCGCATCATTCAACACCGCTGTAACTTCTGCATCCGCTTTCAACACTTCTTTGAAATTCTTTCTCGATTTCCATACATCCATTGCGTTCCGCTGAACGATGCGGTATGCAACTTCCCGCTTCATTCCTTTTTTCGTCAATGCAAGTAGCACCGGTTGGGAATACAACAGTCCGTGTGTAATATCCATGTTTTCTTTCATGTTTTCCGGATACACAAGCAGCGTGTCGATGATGTTGGTAAATTTCGTCAGCATATGATCGAGCACCATGCACGAATCCGGAACGATTACCCGTTCCACGGATGAATGCGAAATATCCCGTTCATGCCACAACGCAACATTCTCGAGCGCTGCTTGAGCATTGCCGCGCAAGAGCCGTGCAAGTCCGGAAATCTGTTCACAGGTGATCGGATTCCGCTTGTGCGGCATCGCGGACGAGCCTTTTTGTTTTTCTGAAAAATATTCCTCCGCTTCCAACACTTCTGTTCGTTGCAAATGACGGATTTCCGTTGCGAACTTATCCAACGAACTTCCGATCACGGCAAGTGTCGTTAAATATTCCGCATGCCTGTCACGCTGAATCACTTGCGTAGAAACAGGCGCCGGCGTTAATCCCAGTTTACCGCAAACATATTCTTCCACCGAAGGACTCAGATGGGCAAAAGTTCCAACTGCGCCGGAGATTTGACCGACAGAGATCGTAGCAATGGCGGATTGGAGTCGTGTAATGTTCCTGCGTGTTTCATCATACCACAATGCGAGTTTAAGCCCGAAGGTAGTCGGTTCGGCATGAATTCCATGCGACCGGCCGGTCATCACCGTCATTTTAAATTCTTTCGCTCGGCGTGCCAAAATATCGCGCAGTTCCGTCAAATCCTTCTGCAGTAATTCTCCTGCTTGTTTCATTTGCACGGAGAGAGCGGTGTCAACCACATCAGAAGAAGTCATTCCGAGATGAATAAAACGGGAATCGGGACCGACAAATTCTCCCACGCTGGTGAGAAACGCGATCACATCGTGTTTCACTTCTGCTTCAATTTCGTTAATCCGGTCAATATTAAATTTGGCTTTTTCACGAATGATTTTTACTGCTTCGGAAGGAACTGCACCAAGCTGCGCTTGCGCTTCACACGCCAGCAATTCAATTTCCAGCCAAATAGCATAACGGTTTTCATCGGTAAATATTCTGCCCATTTGCGGGCGTGTATATCTTGCTATCATTTATATTTGTTTTTCGAGTTGTAATTCAATGGTGACGATTTTCTTGTCACGGTAGATTTTTATTTTCCAGGTATCCCCTGCGCGGCTTTCCTGCAGTATGCTAATCAAATTATCATTGTTGATGATCCGCTCACCGTTGATTTCCACGATAATATCCGCGATAAGAATTCCTGCACGGTCAGCGGGACTGTTCTTCTGGATATCGCTCACAATCACTCCTTGTGCCTGTTTCAGACTAAAATATCGGGCGATTTGACTGTCTACAGGACGCACATCCATTCCTGTCCAGAAATTTCGTTCTACTTTCCCTTTCCGTTGCAATTCTTCAATTATTGGTTTTACGCGGTTAATCGGAATTGCAAAACCATACCCGATGTATGCCTGACTGACACCCCCAGTATAGATGAGCGTATTTATTCCAATTACTTCCCCCAAGCTGTTTACCAGCGGTCCGCCGCTATTGCCGGAGTTAATTACGGCATCGGTCTGGATCAATCCACGGTACGAACGATTATTCTCCACGTTCAGGTTCATTCCCTTTGCACTGACCACTCCGACAGTAACGATCGGCTTATCAATGTTATCAAACAGTCCGAACGGATTACCAAGAGCAATGACCCACTCACCGATCAAGACATCATCCGAGTTTCCCAGTTTTACGAAGGGAAATGACTCCCCTTTTTCCGGAGTCAATTTTAATAGACAAACATCTGTTACCAAATCGGTACCGATAATCGCCGCTTGATACTTTTTCCCGTTCGTCAGCGTCACGGTAATCTGTTTGGCGTTTCCCGCAACGTGATCGTTTGTGATCACGTACCCGTCCGGTGAGATAATAAATCCAGAACCGAGACCTTTTACTTCCTGTTTATAGTTTCTATTACCGAAGAATTGATTGAAGAACGGATCGTTGCCGAAAAAATTTGCGAACGGATCACGGTATTCACGCACTTCAATCACATTAATACCTACCACCGCAGCGCTGACGGCATCCACCGTCCGTGTAATGGCATTTTGCCGGGAAGCAGTGATATCTTCATTCACCGATTGCGTGAATGCGGAAGAAGTTAATAGTACGAACGCGAAAAAGAAGCTAATCTTTTTTTGTTTCATAATATTCTTTTAATGGTTCAATATGCCTGGA
>JALNZH010000374.1 GCA_023229405.1 Bacteroidota bacterium | reverse complement strand
AAGAGTGGAATTATCGGAAAGATCCAAAAAGGTGTTTAATTGCGCAGTTGTAAGCAACCGGTTACCAGAGCCGTAATCCAGCGCTGGAGTCGTTGCACTCCGGCCGATGTCGACAACCACCTCCTGATAGATATCCCATGAATTTGGAATCAAGAAACTCATCGACAGACCTTCCATAAACAATCCTTCATCGCCGAAATAGTTCTTGATCATTACGGGGAATTCTATAAAACTCAATGCATGAGGATGAAGCTGATTCACTTTCGTGAAATGCGGTTTGAATTTTCCCAACGTTGCCTGCACAGAGTTTGGCAGAGAGAGCGAGGTGAGCGTTGCAATTTCCAAGCCTGCGGAATAGTCTCCATTCAATGAATCCTTTCCAAATGAAAAGAGAAACTTGGCTTCGGCGTACGGATCGACTACCGAACTGAGCTGCACTTCCAATGCATTAAAATAGATCTCGATATTCCTCGGTCCCTGATTTCCATACGATGTGCGGAAGTCACCGATGGCGCTGATATCAGGATTCGTGGATGGCGTAATGCGTGATCCTGCATCAGGAACGATTGGAGCATCATTCTGTAACGGTTCTGATGACGATGTATCGACGGAAGACTGCGCCTGTAGTGCAACACAAAGAGAATACACAATGATGAATCTATACAATATCCTCATAGAACTGACCCTTTCTCGAATAGCATAAATTATGATTCCGGAATTTTCACGATTTCCATGAAAAACATTAGCGGATCATATCAATTTTTGATTAAAGAACTACGCGAGAAGTATCGGAGGACCACGCCGGGAAAGGACACTGTGGAAACATTGCTGCAGAGGATGTTGAAACGTTTCGGCATGTTCGCCAATCACTGAATCGATCAACGGAACAATGGCGATGACGCTCGAATAATGGAAATGTGTTGCCGTGGAGCAGAGGGTACAATCAGTATGCGATTCAATCGCATGATGTTCGCAATGTAAGGCGTCTTCGTGCTGGGCGAACGTATGGCTGCCGGTGCCGCTGCTGAGCATTACGTCCTGATGAAAATGCAATGGCACACTCACGAGTGCGAGTGTGCCATAAATAATCAGTAGCGCAACAGAAACAAATGTCTTTGTTCTGTCTTTCATACATTCGGTTTTTAGATCTTACCGGTGCGCACCAATTTGGCGAGCTCAGCGGTTCCGTTCTTTGTAACCGTTTTTAACGCTTTGCTGGTCAATTTTACGTTCACATACCGTTTTAATTCCTGCACCCAAATGCGTTTGCTTTGCAGATTGGGAAGAAAACGCCGCGGCGTACGGTTGTTCGCGTGTGACACATTGTGACCGGTCATCGGACCAACTTCGGAGATTTCACATCGTTTTGACATTATCGTAGTTCCTTGTATGCTGATTGATCTGAATTAGTGCGCGCCCGACTGCATCTTCTTGTACTCTTCTTCCAAGATCGCATCTTCAGACTTATCGTCTTTTACTTTCACCAACTTTTGATTGAAACGGTATGAACCTTTGTCTGTTTTGACCGCTGCCACAAATTTGATCGTTTTTTCCAACCCGCCTGCTTTCGCGGCTTTTTTGGCTTTTTCCTCAAACGATTGTTGTTTTGCCATTGAACACTCTCCTTGCGTTTAAACATTGTTACTATAGGGATTACAAATATACGAAAATCCATCCAAAAAGCGAATGAAAAAAAATTAAATTTTCCTGCTGCTATGAAAACTGACGGAATTAGCCTACTATTTCACAATAGAATGTTTTTAATGAACAATGCCAACTTGTATCGAAGAAGGATATTCTGATGCTCGGAAGACCTTATGTGTTGCTTTTTGAAAATCGCTCTCTTTTGCTGTGTAGATATTGACGAATTTCTGAGGATTGCGGTCAACCAGCGGAAACCAGCTGCTCTGAATCTGCACCATCATTCGATGTCCCTTTTTGAATGTGTGATTGATATCCGGAATAGAAAACCGAACATTTTCCACCTTTCCAGGAGTCATCGCAATTGGTTCAGAAAAACTCTTCCGATACCGGGCCCGCATCACTTCGCCTCGTATCAGCATTTGATATCCGCTCAGTTTAACATGTTGTGCATTCGCCGGATTGTCCTTCGTAGAATCTGGAAAGACATCAATGATTTTTACGATAAAATCTGCATCGCTGTCGGTGGTGGAAACAAATAGATCTGCTGTGATCGGACCAGCAACTGTCATATCATCTGCTATTTCCATTGAATAGGAAAGTACGTCCGGACGTTGCCACGCAAACCTCTGATCTCCTGTCATGTATTCTCGTCCTCGTCCGTTGCTGATATCGGGAATATATGGAACCGGTCGATGGGGATCGCTGATATATTCATCGAATGTCGTTTTAGTTTGCGGTTTGTTGAATGTCAGTTGTTCGTTTGTCGAAAAATAGATAGGTTTATCTTCACGATTTTTGGGAGGCCATTCGGAATACGATTTCCAAACATTGCTGCCGGTTTCAAACGCCGAAACTTCAGGCACTGTAACCGATCCTGTTCCGCACAAATAATAATTGAAGAATGCGCGGATGTGACGGTCATAATACTCCGAATTCTTACCGCCGAAACTGACGTTTCCCAACCGGCTTCCATCCGAACGGACCCAGCCCCCATGGAACCACGGCCCCATCATTAACGAAGTTTGGTTTTCCGGATTATTTTTTTCAATTGAACTATAGATCTGAAGCGGACCGAAGAGATCTTCCGCATCGAACCATCCGCCAACAATAAGTACAGCTGGAGTAATGTGCTTCATGTGCTGTGCAACGTTGCGCGATTTCCAGAATGCATCATAATCCGGATGGGCAAACACATCGTTCCAAAATTTTGCCGTATCACCATAATAATTTTTCTTTATTGTGGCTGCCGGTCCTGCTTCCAACAAAAATTTATACCCGTCTTGTGTTGGATAATCAAATCCGGGTGGCCAAGTGGTTGTCAATGTTGGACGAGGTTTGCCGAAGGAACGATAAAAATTGAAAGCGTCAATCAGCATCATTGCGCCGTTATGATGGAAATCGTCGCCGACAAACCAGTCCGAGATCG
>JALNZH010000373.1 GCA_023229405.1 Bacteroidota bacterium | reverse complement strand
CAATCTTGTTTGTTCGTTTTACTGGCGTCATGTTATGCTCTTCCTGTTGTGCAGTACGAATATAATACTTCATCGAAAGAGATGGTACTAAAATATGCTTTTTACTCAATTATTCAGAAGTCTCTAAGAATAAAACTGATAGTAAATATTGGACGCTAAATTAATGGAGACGAATATTTATCACTTACGATTTTTTCAATTAAACTTTTCTTGTTCTACGTTTTAATTTTTTCAATTAATGTCTTTGCTTCAAAAATCCGTTCTGATCCTACTGCATGTTTCAGGAAAGCCTGTAGAAAAAGATTTTTTCCTTCTTGTTTTAACTGCATCTGAGGTTCTTTTATCGCAGAAACTATTGCCATCATATCTGTGAATGCTCCGCTCTCGTAAAAATATTTATCCTCCTCCATCGGTAGGAAGAGACGGAGAGTACGTTTATTCAATTCCACTTTACGAACATACGAATGCGATCCGAGCACACGAATTCCTGCCAGCGCAAACAAATCCTCCACCTCGTCCATCGCCGCGCCAAAGCGATCCGTCAGTTCCGCCTTCAGTTCATCCACTTCTTTTTGCGTCGTTGTTTTATACAAACGCCGATAGAGATCAAGCCGTTCAGTGTCACTTTCAACGTAAAACTCCGGAATATATGCTTCGATATCTGCATCCACCTGCGTTTCTATGGCATGCGGTTTTGATTCCACCGTTGCAACGAACACTTCAGCAAATTCCTGTTCCTTCAATTCTGCTACGGCATCTTCCAGAATTTTTGTATACATCTCGAATCCCATTTCCATGATAAATCCGCTCTGTTCGCCGCCAAGCATATTCCCCGCACCACGTATTTCCAGATCGCGCATGGCAAGATTCAGTCCTGATCCAAGCTCCGTAAATTCTTCAATCGCCTGCAGCCGGCGGAGAGTCTGTTTCGGCAATGAATGGATCGGAGGAACAAGCAGATAGGCAAACGCCTGCAGATTTGCCCGTCCGACCCGTCCGCGCAGCTGATACAACTCTGCCAATCCAAACTTGTCTGCACGGTTGATGATAATTGTATTGACACTGGGAATATCAACTCCTGATTCGACAATCTTTGTCGTGACCAACACTTCAAATTTTCGCTCTAGAAAGTCGATCATCACCGCTTCCAGTTCATGCCCTTCCATCTGACCATGAGCAAAACGGAAGCGCGCTTCTGGGATTGCTTGCATAAACGTTGCCGTCAGAGTTTCAATATTGCTTACCTTATCCGTCACGATAAAGACCTGTCCGCCGCGATGAATTTCATGAATCACCGCTTCACGGATGATCTTTTTATCAAAAGTCGCAATTTCGGTATGGATCGGCAGGCGGTTGCGCGGAGGCGTATTGATCACCGACAGATCACGCGCACCCATCAACGAAAAATGCAATGTACGGGGAATTGGCGTTGCGGTTAGCGTCAGTGTATCGACAGAGACCTTCATAGCACGAAGTTTTTCTTTTGCCGCTACACCAAACCGCTGTTCTTCATCAATCACGAGCAATCCAAGATCTTTAAACTTCACATCTTTGGAGAGCAAACGATGCGTGCCGATGACAATGTCGATTTCCCCCTGCACAAGACGCGCGAGCGATTCTTTAATCTCCTTCGTCGATTTAAAACGGGATAGAAGCGCTATGCGGACAGGATACCGACCGAGTCGATCTGAGAATGTGTTGAAGTGCTGCTGTGCAAGAATCGTTGTCGGTACAAGCACACCCGCTTGTTTCCCGTTCATTACTGCTTTGAATGCCGCACGAACGGCAACTTCCGTCTTACCAAATCCAACATCGCCGCACACAAGCCGGTCCATCGGATGAGGCGATTCCATATCCACTTTCATCTCAATGGTTGTGCGCGCCTGATCGGCCGTGTCTTCGTACATAAACGATGCTTCCATTTCTTTCTGCCAGTGTGTATCCGGCTGAAATGGGAATCCCGGCTCCATCTTCCGTTTCGCATAGAGTTTAATCAGGTCGCGTGCGATATCCTTAATTTTTTTCTTTGTCCGCGCTTTCAGCTTCTCCCAGTCCGGACTGCCGAGTTTATTCAACTTCGGTTCATGTCCTTCGGAGGAAGAATATTTCTGGATACGGGTAATATAATTGAGATTGACGAAGAGAGTCCCTTTTTCTGCATACTCCAATTTCGCCACTTCCTGTTCCGCACCGCCGACATTGATTTTCTCTAGTCCGAGAAATTTTCCAATGCCGTGATCGACATGCGTAACATAATCCCCTTTTCGCAGTGCATGAAGTTCTTTCGCGGAGATACCTTTAAACCGTTTTCGTTTTCGTTCTGCCCGCGCTTTAATGCGGTTAAAGATTTCGTGCTCCGTAAAGATGGCAATCTTCGCCGAAGCAAGGATGAAGCCAGAGTGGAATGAATCTGAAGAGTAGTTAAGACGAAGAGTCGTCACATCAGGTTGATTATCTGTTTCCGAATCAATAATTAATTTTTCAATTTCGCCGCTCTCTACATCCGTCGCTTCGGGACGTTCTTCTTCAATCAGGTCCTGAATCCGTTCAAGTTCTTCTTTCCTATCCGACGTAATAATAACCTGGAATCCTTTATCGGACAGTTCGGCAATTTTTTCCTTCAGAATTTTAATGCTGCCGTTAACACTCGGCTGGGAAAGTGATTGAAAATCGATATGTGCGGAAGATGCTTGAAATGCCGAATGGACAAAACGGGAGTATTGATGTATTTGCTGTTGTACTGTGTCAAATGTAAAATCCAGTTTCACACCTTCGACTTCTAGTTCGTCGAATTCTTTTTTCAACAGGGATGAATCCTCGCAGAGGAGCACCGCATCCGAAGCAAGATACGACAGGAATGGAACTCCTGTTTGCTTCACATTGGAATCTTGATTTTCATTCCTTGTTCTGTGTAACACATCAGGAATAATGCTGACCGACTGTAGTTCACGGATGGAGCGTTGTGACAAAACCTCAAACTCGCGGATTGATTCGATCGTATCTCCCCAAAATTCAATCCGGACGGGATGCTCGCCGATAAATGGAAAAATATCCAGTATTCCGCCACGCACG
>JALNZH010000034.1 GCA_023229405.1 Bacteroidota bacterium | reverse complement strand
ATAAACTTCCGCCGGTCTGCAATTTACCACCATCTTCCGCAGCTGTCAGGATATTACTGTAACTGGTATTATCCGGCATGCTGATGCTGACACCAGATTCGAACCCGCCGAGAAATTGAGGAGTTCTCGGTGTACCAGATTTTGTAATCCCCGACAGCGATGTTGCTTTCCCCATGAAGACCGGAGAACCGAATGTTTTTAATTTCCCCTGCGTATGACTCGGTCCGCCGATTGTATCCCCTGTTTCCCATGCAGCCGCAGACGCACTAGTGCCGCCGTAATAAGCGAACTTTGAGAAATTACTCGGTTTCATAATGATGGTAACAGTTTGCGTTGTTCCACCGAACGTTGCTGTCGCTGTAATCTGTTTCTTATTATCATCCAGCGCTGTGATGGTACCGGAGAACGTCCCTCCATTATACGATACTTCAGAAAAACCGGTTGTCCACGCAGGCGTTTCCCAAATTTTAGCACAAACCAAATTTGCCGCTGTCACTGCAAGCGTATACCGCTGCGTATTTTCATAATAGGAAAGCGAATTATCAAGCGCTTGTACTCCAACGCTCGACATTGTTTTTCCCCCCATGATCATCATGAGACTAAATCCAATCACCATGTATATCGAAGTTCTTCCCATAAAGCCACCTTATCGATTTCGTAAATTTCTTGCTACTAATCGCACCTGACGCCAAAACGCTTTTTGATATGCCTGTTCAGTTGAAGCAAAATACTGCGATAATGAATCTGCTGCGGCCAGATTTTCTACTTGGATGGTAATCTGCATATACTGGATCATGGCACAATTGGTTACCGGGCTTACAATCGAATCGCGAAACGCATCATAATATTTTAATTCGAATTCCGTCACTCCGAGATTGACTCCGACGGGAGTGGCATCGTTCTCAACCCGGTAGAGCAATCGATCGCGAGGATTTGGAGTAGCATCCGCTTCACTCACCGGGCCGACGTAATATGTGAGTGAATCTAGTAGACCGTCTCCCTGAGGATTGTCCACTGTGGGGAAATCGGTGTAGAATTTTATTTTGACCGAATCGGCATATCTGATGGATTGAGTGGGATCGGAAATTTTTGTTGGATCACTACAATAGCCGATTTTCTTAAAATCATATTCCAGCAGCCGGGTAATTTCCACCAGATTTTGCTGAACCAACAGGTCTCCCTGGTACATCTGAATTGTTTCTGATTGCGTCACATTAATTCGCAGAACCATTAACATCAGCGTGCCAAAAACCATCGTTGAGCCGATTAAATCCAGAATTGTCTGTGAGCCCATAATTCACCGAAAAAGATCAGCGGAAATACCAGTAACTGAATATTTGTTTAAACCGTAATGTTTCCGGCTGTGCCGGAGTCATAGAATAATCAACCAGATAATCACTAGTGATGTCCACGGTCACTTGTTTATTAAACGCTTTCGCCGATGTGGTGACAACACTTGAACCGGAAACAGTTATGTACGTCACCGTCACTCTTGTCTTAAAGATTGCAGAATGTTCCAGACTGTCGATCTTAGAATAATTATGATAGTCGTCAATATCATCGTAAAGATCTTCTGATGATTCCGACGCATCGGGACCGAATGAGGTAGAAGCAGAAAGGAAAGCGATATTCGTTGTACCGGAATCAACTGTGGCTTCATCAAATGCCATAGCAGATGACAGTTCAAGCATAGATGTCCCCAGTGACGTTGCCGTAATACGGTATTCTGCAATATCTTTTGTAAAACCGACATCCAGCGTTGTAGAGTTGATTGTCAGGATTAATCGTCCCATCAACATCAGCGCAAGAATCGTTAACAATGTTTGTCCGAGACCCATACGTTTTTCCGCAGAAATGAACTAAAGAAATGTATGCATTTCTTTTCATTCATAGCAATAGCAAATGGCTTAAAGTTTTTTAATTCTTTCCGTGATCACCGGCATGTTGTATCCCGAATTTCTAATGCTCAACTATGCCTCTACGATCAATTTTAAATGATCAATGTGTGAATCTTCATCGGTAACATTGCATCCGATGACCACATTAAGTATTTTGAATATCTCTACAACCAATACGGAATATAGTGTGCAAAAAAATATAGCAATTCTCGGATCTACCGGTTCCATCGGCACACAGACATTGGAAGTGATTGCAGGATTCCCGAACGACTTTAAAGTGAAATACCTTACAGGGAACAACAATATTTCGCTTCTTCTCGAACAGATTCGCCGGTTTAAACCGGATGGTGTTGTCGTATTTAGCGAACGATCAGCGAAAGAGGTGAAAAAAAATTCTCCCTCCACAGTGGAAGTATTGATGGGAGAAGAAGGATTACTGGAGATCGTTCAACGGAATAATGTAGATATTGTCGTCAGTTCGCTTGTCGGCTTTGCCGGACTGAAACCGACAATAAAAGCAATCGAATCGAAAAAAAAAATCGCATTGGCCAATAAAGAAACATTAGTAGTAGCCGGTGAGATTATTATGCCGCTGGTTGACAAATACCGTGTAGACCTGCTACCGGTGGACAGTGAGCATTCGGCAATCTTCCAGTGTCTGGTAGGAGAATTACCGAATAAAGTGGATAAGATCATATTAACAGCATCCGGTGGTCCATTCAGAACACGATTAAAAGAAGATTTAAAAAATGTCACCCTTGAGCAGGCACTGAAACATCCGAATTGGACGATGGGGAGCAAAATTACCATCGATTCTGCAACATTAATGAACAAGGGGTTGGAAGTAATTGAAGCACATTGGCTGTTCGGAGTTCCGTCCGAGCGCATCGAAGTTGTCATTCATCCACAATCTATCATCCATTCTATGGTGGAATTTGTTGATGGTTCCGTGAAAGCACAACTCGGCATTCCAGACATGAAAATTCCGATCCAATATGCACTAACCTATCCTTCCCGATCTTCGTCGAAATTTCCACGAGTACATTTCCCCACGTTAAGTGAAATGACCTTCTTTGAACCGGACGTTGAGCGATTTCCCTGCCTTCAGTTGGCGTTTGATGCATTGGATGAAGGGGGCACAATTCCGGCGGTTATGAATGCTGCCAACGAGGTTGCCGTCGCAAAATTCCTAAAAAACGAGATCGGATTTCTTGAAATACCGAAAATGATCTCCCGAATGATGGAAAAACATTCCAGTGTAGAGAACCCTTCACTGGAAGAAATTGTTGATGCAGATAAGGAAACACGGGCACTCTTACAATCATAAAAAGGCAGTATACAAAATGGAAACCATCAGCACCATACTTTATTTTTTGATTACCATCGGAATCCTGGTCTTCGTCCATGAACTCGGACACTTCCTTGCTGCAATATCCTGCGGAATGCGTGCAGATGTTTTTGCACTCGGCATGGGAAACAGGGTGATGGGCTGGAACAAACTCACCGGATTTACCTTCGGAAAATTGAAGGACGATCTTGAACTGAACGGCAATACCGATTACCGCGTCTCCGCTTTTCCGATCGGGGGATATGTGAAGATCTCTGGGATGATTGACGAGAGTCTGGACACGGAAATGGACAAGACCGAAGCACAGCCGTGGGAATATCGTTCCAAGCCGGTCTGGCAGCGAATGATCGTCATTTCTGCCGGAGTGATCATGAATATTCTTCTTGCCATCGGAATTTTCTGGGGAATCAATTACGTTCAGGGCGAATCATTCATGCAGACAACTGAGATTGGCATGGTTCTGAAGGATTCTCCTGCGGCAAAAGCAGGTATGCAGATTAGCGATAAAGTACTCTCCATCAACGGAAAGACGATAGCACACTGGGAAGCGATTCAGACTGCAATCTATGTCGATTTCCTCGGACAGGATATTACCATGGCGATCGAACGGAGCGGTACTCAACAAACCATCAATGTTCCCCGCAGCAATATTCCCGATGTTTCCGAAATGACATTCGGTATAATTCCAAATAACACCGAAGCAGTTATTAGCGATGTACTCTCCGGCCGGCCGGCGGAAAAAGCTGGCATGCTATCCAATGATATTATCGTCTCCATCAACGGTACGCCGGTATTCAATCAGGAAAATGTCATCACCGTAATTAGTGCCAATGCAGGAAAAGAAGTGGTTATCGAAGTAAAACGACAGAATGAAGTAAAGAAGATTCAAGTAACTCCATCGAATGAAGGAAGAATCGGGATTTCGGTTGGGAGCAGGTATAACGGACCGGTAGTACAAAAGCAGTACGGATTGTTCGAATCGTTCCCGCGCGGCGTTCGGCAAACGATCAGTGCAACAACATTATATGCACATTCCATCTGGCAGTTGATCGTCGGAAAAGTGGAGTTTACAAAATCTGTTGGGGGACCGGTGAAGATCGCGCAAATGGCAACACGCAGCGCCGAATCCGGTATCATCAGTTTTCTTGCTTTCACAGCGTTGCTCAGCATCAGTCTTGCGGTAATGAACATTCTCCCCTTCCCGGCGCTAGACGGCGGACATTTGATCGTTCTATTGTATGAAGCTATTTTCCGTCGACCCCTTCCCAATACCGTTCAGATCCGCATTCAACAGGCAGGAATGGCGATTTTACTCGCCTTTATGGTCTTTGTGCTCTATAATGATATTTTTGGATAGTGCACATCCGATCTAAAACCAGAAAACTTTATCAGTTCTAGTTCTGAGAAGCCGGTGATTTTCAACACACAGCACATTAAAAAATACTCTATTTTGCATGCAGCATTTGAGGAGAATCATAATGAAAAAATCAATGTTATTCGCTGTAGCGTTTATTTTGGTATTGAATGTTGGATACGGTCAGTCCATCGAAGTGATTCCGACAATCACAGAAGCGGATATCATCAACGCATCGGTTCTGGTAGACCCGCTCGCAGAGAAACTGAAAGTGATTGCGCCTTCGACATTCTCGCTGAATATCATTAATCGATCGGGAAAACCGGTGACGGCAAATATGGAATTGGAAGCGACGGTCACATTGGAAGAGGATAGAATTCCGGCGTCAATGTTCATTGGACCTGCAAAGACAAAAAAACCTTTCCTCATTCCTGTCGGTGGACGGCTTTTTACCAGCACCGATGCCGATGATCCTGCATCGGATATTGATATTCAGCATAGTGTGAATAATACTCTGAAGGAAAAATTGAAGAACAAGATCCTCGAACCGGAAAGCGGCGGACGTGTTCCTTCCGGACTCTATGAAATCCGAATTAAAATCACCGTTGCAACGGTCAGCGATTCTGCTGTTCAAGAAACCCCGATCGAAATCTACCGCTCCGTTAATGTTACTAATCCGACAACAACTGTTTTGGATGTACCGTTTACGAACGGATATATTTATCCGACTCCGTTCCCACAATTCCAGTGGACGTACGATACTCGTGCAGTTATAGTCACTATTTACGAACTTCGTCCCGAACATCAATCACTAGAAGATGCTATCGGTGCATCGGATCCATATCTTCAGGTACGAATTGACAGAAAGTTAACCGGAAATCTCAGTTCGTTCACTTATCCTCAAAGTGCAGCAAGCCGTCCCGGCATTGAATATATGCGCGGTCCGAGACAACTTGAGCGTGGAAAAATGTATGTGATCGTTCTGGATGGTGTGATGACCGCATTCGGGTACGAAGTTGAACCGCTCCGCACAATACGTTCGTTCGCAATTGCCGATCCTCAAGGACAAGTGATCATTAACGTACTTCAAACGGCTTTCGGAGGGGGCGATTATCAAAACACCATCAACTTCATTCAAGATCAAAATCTTCAGGTAAACGTGAATGGCATTACATTAAACGGCGTCACATTGAGTCCGCAGGACCTGCAAAAATTATTAATGGAATACAAAGACAGGATCGTTTCTGTTCGGTTCGAAGATTAAGGGAATGAAAGGAACTTACATGAAAATTTCTACACAATTCATCATCATACTCTTTCTCTCCTGTTCGATCGCAACAATCGTACCGGCGCAGAAGAAAAAGGCGATCGCCACTATCTTCAAACCGGTCGGCACAGTCGATTATAAGACCGGAGAGAAAGATTGGACAAAAGCAAAAGCAGCAACGCCGTTGATTCCCGGTGACATAGTGCGAACGCAGGAAAATTCGTTCGCCATTGTGAAGTTTTTGGAAAACTCCGTCATCCGTGTGCAGGAAAAATCGGAAGTAACGGTGAGCGGTGAGATTGCCAAAGGAGAATTTTCCAAGAACGTCCATCTTCAACGGGGCGAGGTTGGCTTTGACGTAAAAAAACGCTCGAATGAGAAATTCGAATTTTCCACACCGACTTCCGTTGCATCTATTCGGGGAACTGGCGGACTGCTTATCGCCGGACAGGACAGTAATGACGTGTTGATTCTGGGAAGCGGAAATGTTGACTTTAAGAATCTCATTTCCAACACTATTTATAATGTGAAAGCGGGGCAAACCGCATATTCCATGTCCGACGGATCGGTCAAAGTAGAAGAGTCATCGGCGGAAGATCGAAGATTATTGAAAAAAAGCTCCGCCGACAGCACTAAACCGGAGAGCGGCAATAAACCGGAAGGAAATAATCAAGGAGGAACGAAAACCGATTCAACTGGGACCATCGACTCAACAGAAACATCATCTTCTTCCGAGACAACAGGAATTACCATAGGATTGACGATCAACTCGCCTGTCGGGCGAGAAAACAAGGATCTTACGGTAAGCGTTGAAGTGACCGAATCATCAATAACGATGGATTCATTGAAACGTTCGGTTAAAGACCTGACATTGTTCTATCGTCCCAAGCAAGGACAAATATTCAAGATGCTGAAGGCGCAATTCTCGGACCGTGTAACGAAATTTACCATTCCCGCTGCCGATGTGTATTCTCCAGAAATAGCGGTTTATGCCGTTTTGAAACTATCGGATGCCTCAGAGTTCAGCGTACCGGCAGCATCACCGGAGACAAATCCGATCGTTTTACCTATCCAGGCGGGTCAAAAAAATGAGTTAAAGATACCATTTACCGACCCGACGGGCAAAAAGAAAACGATGATCATCGAATATAAATGATCGTCGGCAGACATTTGTCGACATCACTTAACTGATTTCGGCATATTTCACCACACCTTTTACTATTCATCGCTTGCAACTCTATAGCAGTTTTGATAGATTGCAAGCGATTTTTATTTTCAACTTATCACATCGAATGAACCCAGTCGCCCGCATTATTTTGTTTTGTCTGTTGATGGTATTGCCGCTCTCTGCACAAATCAATACATACCTCAGGGGAATTCGTCCGTTATCAGTAACGGAACGGTTGCCCCTTTCTGTTTCCGTTGAACTGCAGCAATCGTCAGAACTTTCGCGTGTTGTGCTCTATTACCGGCAATTCGGACAATCAGAATTCCGCACACAGGAGATGCAGATTATGCGGGATTCTGCGGTGGCGGAAGTTCCATCCACCGATGTACTTCTTCCGTTCATTGAAGTGTATGTGATAGCAACGACAATTAATGGCGAAATTGAAACCTTCCCGCTCGAAAATCCTCAGGTTAATCCGGCTCGCATTTCCGTCGACCCTGCACCGAAAAGCGAATACGAAATTATTATCCTGAGCCCCGAGGAGGGAGAATTGGTGAAAGAGGGGGAAACGTACGTTTCCATTTCTTTTGTGTATGCGGATACATCAATTGATAGATCAAAAACAAAGATCCAATTGAACGGCATCGATCTCTCTGGCAGTATGATGATGTTCGACGATCTACTCATCGTTCCGGCAGAAGCAATCCCTGCTTCTGCAATAAGTGGCGGTGCGAATCTTTCCGTACAAACGTACGATGCATATGGTAATGAAGTCTCCTCAATGCGCCGCGGATTTACGGTTGTCACCGCATTGCAGGCGGAAGAGATCGAAAGCGAATTTCAGGGTGCAGGCAATGCACAGGCAGAGTCACGAAATGAAAATATCAAAGGGACAAAAAAGACATATAATCGTCTGGACACACGGGCGAACGGAACATACGCAAAATTCCTCCGTGCTGTGGCGCAGGTGACGGTCACCTCCGAAGAAAAACCGGAGAACCAGCCGCAAAACAGATATTATTTCGGTCTTGATGCCCGCTATGCAAAATTAGGTATCGGTGATGCATATCCCCGGTTCCCGTTCACGATTATGGACGGCCGCAGGGTGCGCGGATATACCTTTGATCTTCTGCTCGGTGCGTTTAACGTTAATGTGGCGCAGGGTGAATTGCTCCGGCGTGTGGAATTTAATTCCATTCCCTCTACTTTAAAACGGGATATGACCATCATTCGTCCGAGTTTTGGTAAAGGAGAAAAATTCCAATGGGGTTTCACATACATGAAGGCAAAAGATGCATTTGTTACAGAACAGCACTCTGTCCGTCCTCAGGAAAATGTTGTCTTCGGTTCAGATGTGCTCCTGGCATTTGATGATCGAAGAATAGAATTCACTGCACAGACCGCTGTCAGCATTACCAATGTGGATATTTCTTCCCCGGAGTTTAACAAAGACAGCATCGATGCCGCTATTGCACGGAATTCGTTTTCCGCCAGCGATGGAGACCAATTGAAAAAATTCCTGCCGATATTAAAGATCTTCATTACACCTAATGAAAATCTTGTGCCGATCAATCCCGTCGGAGGAACTTCGCTTGTTTACGAAAGCGGATTAGCACTCAACTATTTCGGCAATTACCTTAAAGGAACGGTCATTCTGCACGGAAAGGATTATACATCCGCAGGTGCAAGTTCATTGAGGAAGGACATACAAGGATTTAATGTGATCGATCGACTTCGATTGCTGGACAACAGATTGTTTCTTACCGGTAGTTATGAACAGTTAACTAATAATACGGCTAAAACTGAAATCGCCACCACCACATACAAGACTATGAATACGGCCATTTCTTTCTACCCTGCCCGAGATTTTCCAAATGTTACGATCGGTTATGGCGTGAACATAAATTCCAACCCAATCAATCCGGTCCCTACGGATACGAGTAACATCGCAGCGCAGATTGCTTTGCGCGCACTGGACGATGAAACCAAACGGTACTTTCTGCAAACCTCATATGATTTCTTGCTTTGGGGACGGCACAGCATATCGTTTAACATTGATGTCTCCGATAAAAAAGACCGAACTATAAAGAAACAAGATATTTCCACGCTCAATACTTCGTTTCTCATTAGCACTGTACATGATCAGAAATTGGAGAGCGCGATTGGTATCGGCATCAGCAGCCTCACCTTTCCGCAGTTTAACAGCACAACACAATTAACTGAACAGTCCTCGCTGTCGTATCAGACAATTTCACTGACCGGACGGTATAAACTATATGAGGAACTTCTGAGATTGAATGCTACATTTGCTCCCACGTTTGGAGATTTGGCCAGAACGTTATTTGAAACCAGCTTGCAATATAACATTTCGCTGCACCAGGCGATCGTACTGCAATTTCAGTTTATTGCAAATTCCTCTTCATCACAATCGGTTGCCGGAATCAGTAATAACGATTCTTACCTGAGTCTGATGTACCGCATCGACTTTTAAAATGGCCTCCGCACCATCCTCATCCGACCGTACGCTCCGGCAATGGATTGTCCGCATTGCCGTTAGTCTCGGTATCTCGGTGATTGTTATCGTTTTTGTACAGGATGCATTCTTTCATTTTGGTTTTTTCGAGCGCTCGGCGCTTTCCTTTATCGATCGGTCATTCGAAAAACGAGGCCCCCTCTCCTATCCGAACGATTCGCTGGACGTGGTTATTGTCTCGATCTCGGATATCACGGAAACAACCGTGCCGGACCGATATCCTTTCCCCCGAAGTTATTATGCTCGCGCTATTCGCAATCTCAACCGCGCTGGAGTACGTGCCATCGGCGTTGATATCACATTCGAGCAGCCCGATCTTAACGGACCCCATTTCGATGATGAGCTGTTTGCGGACATAAAAAAATATAGGAATGTAGTTGTCGCCGGTAAAACCGATCTACGGGAAGCGGGAGTATCCATCGCACGCGAAGAAGAGAATTTTCATTCGATCTTCTATTCTGCGGATAGTTCAGCCGGAATTGTTTATGTGCCAAACGATGCGGACGGGGTCTTTCGGCGATATATGCCATTCGCTAAAGTGCCAAACCAAGACCGTTACATTCCTTCATTCGCTTTTGCCGTGCTGAACAAATATATCGGACAGCCATCGACGGCAGTTGCTGAAAACAAAGATGCATTTTTTGTGCTCGGAGATCACGCCGTGCCAAAATTCGACGACGTATCGATGCTGATTAATTATTACGGTTCCGCCGGTACGACATTCAAAAAAATCGATATCGCCAATATTCTGGATGACTCAACATTCCAGACAATCGAAGAACGGGAACTTAATACGTCGATCAATCTCTTTGACGATCCGGATATCGGCATTCTGAACGATGGTTCATTGAAAAATAAAATCGTACTGATCGGCCCATATTTTGCTGAATCGAAAGACCTGTTTAACGTTTCCGTCACCGAGCCGGGTTCCATGGATCGGAACCAGATGTACGGTGTCGAGCTCCATGCGAATGCTCTGCAGACGCTGATCCATCAGAATTATCTCACAAAACTGACGGTGTCAGAGGAATCGATATTGATCATTGTTCTTTCTCTCCTCACTTTCTTTGCCGTTACGTGGTTTAAATCGCTCAAGACGCATTATGCATTTATTATTGAGATTGTTGCTGTTATTGTCGTTGCAGGATTAATCGACGGTATTCTCACGGTTTCATACTATGCGTTTGCGGCGCACAATATTGTTCTTCCTGTGGTTTCCCCGATAGCGGCGGTATTGTTGAACTACATTGGTAGCGCCGTCTATCAATACTTGACGGAACGAAAACAGAAGACGATGATCAAAGGTATGTTCAGTCAGTACTTAAATCCTTCCGTGGTGAACGAACTGATTGCACATCCTGAAAAATTGCGTCTCGGCGGCGAGAAGAAAGAACTAACAGTATTTTTTTCGGATATCGCGTCATTCACTAATTTTTCCGAAAAACTCGATGCCGTTGATCTGGTCGGCATTTTGAACGAATATCTAAGTGCGATGACTGATATCATCATGAAGAATAATGGAACGCTGGACAAGTATGTGGGAGACGCCGTGATGGCCGTTTGGGGTGCGCCGATGGAACTGCCGAATAATGCAATGAACGCCTGCCGCGCAGCGCTGCAGATGCAGGAAAAAACACGCGAAATTGCTACACGCTGGGAACTTGAGGGCAAACCAAAATTGGTGGTTCGAATGGGAGTGAATACGGATATGATGGTGGTCGGCAACGTCGGCGGTTCTGCACGATTTGATTATACGGTGATCGGTGATGCTGTAAATCTTGGTTCACGCATGGAAGGAGCAAACAAGGAATACGGCACACGAATCATGGTCAGTGAACGAACGCAGGAATTGGTGAAGGACCAGCTGTTTTGCCGCGAACTTGATTATCTTATTGTTAAAGGAAAAACTAAACCGATTCGCGTTTTTGAACTGGTCGGGGCGAATAATGACATTAGCAATGTAAATAAAGAAATGATTGAGTTTTACAATCGCGGATTAAGTCTCTACCGTGAACGAAAATTCAAAAAAGCCATCGTCGAACTTAACCGCGCCTTACAAGCGAAACCGGATGACGGCCCTTCCAAATTATATCTCGTCCGCTCACAAGCGTATACCAAAAAACCGCCCCCGAAAGATTGGAACGGCGTGTTTGAATTGAAGACGAAGTAGTGTAACCAAAGATCAACGCCAAAAAAATGACGGTCATTTTTCATACCGTTCATACAGCGTCGTTGCAAACGTCACCAGATCGTTCGTCAGAGTATCAAATTCAGCAACAGATTGTTCCTGCAACAATTCCAGTTCCAGAATCGCCAGCTTCTTTTTAAAAACTATCACACGGCGCAGTAATCCTTTTTCGGTATACGCGTACGATGAAAAGTTCCGTTTCATGTCGATCACCGCGGGAACGCGCGTCACCCGATAATCGGGATTGCTATCGGGAATTTTTGACCGGAGGGACATTGTGGCGATCAGGTTAATTTCTTCAAATAATAATATCTGTTGCGTACCTGCATCGGGCTGTAATTCCCGCAACACCATCGTGCCTGAAAAATCTCTATTGACAAGCCAGAGTTTAATTTGCGGTAGTTTTGCTTTGGACGTAATGTCTGCCCATCCTTCCGGTAAGTACGACCGTGAGACGGACGCGTGGGATACTGCAGGTTTCGGCGGTGCAATATACTTCGGTTCGGGAATTGTTGAAAAGCAGGAAGAAAGAAAAAACATTGCTACGATAGAAAAAAGCAGATCTATAAATCGTATGAAGCGATAGATTACATTGGTTGCCCATCGATGCGTTCGTCCAAACAGCGAACGCGCGTGTTCGGAAGGTTTTTTTCGTATGCGAGCGTGTAAACGTTCGCCTAAGTTGTTGACGACACTATTCTGCACCGCGACGATATTTCTCTTCTTCAAGCGTTAGGCGGAGCGAGATGCGGTGGGTATTACCGAGCTGGTCGGCAGCATCGAACTTCGCAAATGAATAATCGATATCAAGTTTTCGCAGGTGAATCCCGGCACCAAGTGTCAAATTTCCGATTTCATTATACCCTGCCCGAACGGCAACGATATTTTTATAGTCGAACTCCATCCCCGCCTGCGGATCGAAGCTGATCGGACCAAGATTTGCAGCAGCGGAAAACCGTCTATTTTCGAACCGAACATCTGTTCCAACCGCCGGTGTTAGACGACCTTGAAATACTTCAAAGGAATATGCAGCACCGAGTTTTAAAGTAGGCGAGATCAATTCGTTTGTACCCGTGCTCCACGCAACCAGCGTTGAGGTTGCATCCTGCAGATTTGCACCAAGAAGAAGTTTTTCCGACAACAAATACTGAACACCGAGATCAAATCCGATGCCCGTTCCATGAAATTCGCCAGCATTCCTGCGGATCAGTTTTATATTTGCACCGTAAAAAAGATTCGCAGAGTATTGTTTTGCATATGTGCCGTATACTACCCAGTCACTCCAATTAAAATAGGTGATCGCGGTATAATCGGGCCGCATGTTCTCGTCGTAAAGTTTATTTCCGTTGCTGTCCGCCCACGCTTTGCGCGTATCAGGAATACCATCCACACCCAGGCGCATGATGCTGATGCCGTACGATTCCACCAGAAAGGCAGTTTGCTGCGATTCAGCGTCCACACTGTTTGCACCGGAAGGAAACGCAAAAGCGGCATAATCATAGTTGACCAAATTGCCGTATCGTTCGTCGTGCGAGATAGCCACTTGAGGATATTCGATACGGGCAAGTCCGGCAGGATTCCAATAGCCGGCAGTAACATCATTTGCCAGCGCGGCATACGCACTGCCAACGCCAAGCGCACGTCCGCCGATACCGATAGACATAAATTCTCCGGCATATTTGCCGAATGTTTGACCTAATGACAACAACGGAATAAAAATTATAAGAATCGCCGCAATGCGTGTTTTCATACATCCTCACAAATGAAAAAACCGAATTCCTCTCTAACGACTGAGTGAAATCCGGCTGCTGTTGTTAGAGAAATTAATGAATCTGACATCATTATAATAAACATCTCTAACAAATTATTCTGTGTGTTTTCTCCTTTATGCTATTCAAAGATACAGTTTTTTGGAGTAAAGTCAAACAATCGTACCGGGGAAATCAGTATGAAAACAGCAGAACTTCTTTTCCTCAAAAAGAGTTACCTTATTAATCATCAGAATTTTCCACTTCAATTAATGGAGAGTGCATGAAATTATTCATCATTTTCTTTGTTTTTTCGATGATCGCATTTCCTCAAGCCACAACTGTTCCATCTTATTATTCCATTGATGCAAAACTCACTTTTGCCATTTCAACTATTTTTACGGAACTCGATCTGAAGAACGCGTTTGACACTGGCGAGGACGGAATGGTCTTTCCATCTATTGCACTCATCGATCTTACCACAATTCCACCCCGTTTTGCTGGAATCCATGCGGAGCGATTTATCTATCCTGCCTCAATCTATAAAATGTATGTGGCGGCAGAAGTCCTTCACCAGGTATCTCAAGGGAAATATCCGCTTACTCATACTGTCATAGTACAGCCGCCAAATACCGTTGATCGTATGAAAGAAATTGTCAGCGATCCCCGTCCGTTGTTGCGGGACGGCGACACAGTGAACGTCAATTATCTTCTCGAGTTAATGATCACCCGGAGCGATAACTCGGCCGCAAATTGTTTGATCGATCTCGCGCGTCGGGAGAACATCAATTTGATGATGCAAAAATACAGCTGGCGAGGAAGCGAAGTCACCAGAAAATATCTCAGCAGAACATTGGAAGATTCCGGTTATGCAACGGTCAAATCCACCGAGACCAGCGCTTTGCATGCGGCAGATTTTTTGTACAGGATTTATACGCGCCGGTTGTTCAATCCCTGGGTCAGCATGCAAATGATGACGTTGCTGGGAAGACAATTAGATAAGACAAAATTAGCGGCAGGTCTTCCTGAAAATACGATGATGTATCATAAAACCGGTTGGTATGCATCGTGGACACATGATGTGGGAATTGTCGACGATGGATCGATTCAATATATTATTGCGTGCTTGCTTCCGCTGCCGGAAGAAACTGCGTTGCCGAAAATGAAAGAACTTTCGAAACAAATCTATCAAATTTTTCAACAAGAACAACATCAACGATGATTCGTGCAGTATTCGGTCTCCGTTATACTGACGTAAATGACCTTAGTATCTATTAAAAAGCTTGACATTCGAAGTAACGGGTTTTTACTTACGGCTGAATTTTCTCCATCAACGCATCTTTCAGTATATCTTCCTGTTCCATCTGGTGCCGTTTTAAAGAACCGGTAGCCGTGCTTGCCGATGCGGAACGTCCTGCATACCGGACGTTCTGGGAGGCAAGAACATCTTCACGAAGCCTATCGGCCAGGAAATTCCACGCGCCCATATTTTTCGATTCTTCCTGCAGCCACACAACATCGGCAGCAGTATGGTATTTTTCAAACATAGCTTTCAATTCCTGCTGCGGGTACGGATAGAACTGTTCTACGCGGACAAGTGCAACATCGGTAAGAGCGTTATCCTTCTGCATCTGTAATGCATCGTAATACACTTTTGCGGAACAGAGCACGATGCGGCGAATATTAGACGGCTCCGCTAGTGCGTCGTCGATGACCAATTGGAATTTTCCGTCGGTAAATTCGGAAGGGAACGAGAGAACCTGCGGATGTCGTAACAGGCTCTTCGGCGTCATCATAATGAGTGGTTTCCGTTTTGCATCACGCATTTGTCGGCGGAGCACATGAAAATACTGTGCCGGTGTGGAAAGATTGCAGACCTGAATGTTTTCCTCTGCGCATAATTGCAAATACCGCTCAAGACGTGCGCTGGAATGTTCCGGTCCTTGTCCTTCGTATCCGTGTGGCAGTAACAGGACGAGATCACACGGCTGCTGCCATTTTGCTTCGGATGCTGCAATAAACTGATCGATGATCACCTGTGCGCCATTTGCAAAATCGCCGAATTGCGCTTCCCATAACACAAGGGAAAGGGGATCGGAAACGCTGTAACCGAATTCATACCCGAGAATCGCGAACTCTGAGAGTAAACTGTCAAAGACATACACTTTCCCTTGTCCTTCACGGATATGCTGCAACGGTACAAATTCTTCTGCGGAATTTGCATCATAGAGAATAGCGTGACGGTGACTAAATGTTCCGCGGCCGACGTCTTCACCGCTCAACCGGATGTCATTTCCTTCGTGCACCAGAGTACCGAACGCCAATGCTTCGGCAAAACCCCAGTCCACTTTTGTATCGGAGGTAAATTTCCGACGTTGTTCCATCATTTTCGACAGTTTTGCATTGACGGTAAATCCTTCCGGCACTGAACCGAGCCGTTCGGAGACCTGACGCAATGTATCGAACGGTATTTTTGTTTCAGTAAACGGCTGCATCGCTTCAATCTGTTCCTGCGTCACCGCAAGTGCAATCTCCGCTTTCATATGCATTTCACGCCGGTGCGAAGCTTCATGCGCACGTTCGTACCGTTCTTTAGAATCGCGTTGAATCTGTTCGTATTCTTCGCGAGTCAATTCTTTATCCAAAATCAACCTCTCACCATAAATCTGATGAACGGTCGGATGAATTTTAATTTTTTTATAGAGTGTCGGCTGAGTATAACTCGGTTCATCCCCTTCATTATGTCCGTACTTCCGGAAGCAAAACATATCGATGACTACATCCTTTTTAAATTCGTTCCGGTACGCCACTGCTAATGCCGCAACACGAGCACACGCTTCCGGATTATCGCCGTTTACATGGAAAATCGGCGCCTGCACCATCTTTGCCACATCTGTGCAATATGGTGTGGAACGTGCATCGTCCGGCGATGTAGTAAAACCGATCTGGTTGTTGATGATAACATGAATTGTTCCGCCGGTGCGGTATCCTTTTAATTGAGATAGATTGAGTGTTTCCGCAACAATTCCCTGACCGGCAAATGCTGCGTCTCCATGCACGAGAATCGCAATTGCCTTTGAGCGATTTGTATCTCCCATGCGATCTTGCATTGCGCGAACCATTCCTTCAACGACAGGATTCACCGCTTCCAAATGACTTGGGTTTGGCGCCACTTCAACGGTAATCTCTTTTCCGCTCAGCGTTCTGTGAACGCCGTGCGCACCAAGATGATATTTCACATCGCCAGATCCCTGAATTGTTTTTGGATCGACGTTCCCTTCAAATTCGGAAAAAATCTTCGCGAGCGATTTACCGATGGTGTTTGCCAAAACATTCAGACGTCCGCGATGCGCCATTCCAATCACTGCGCGTTCTCCTCCGTGATCTGCCAATTCATCCAACACCACATCCAAAATCGTCATGAACGATTCAGCACCTTCCAACGAAAAGCGTTTGTGCCCGATAAATTTTGTATGGATGTAATTCTCAAATCCTTCAGCGTGGATCAGTTTTTTCAGCAATTGTATTTTTCGTTCGCGTGGCAGCGGCGGACGATTCCGAGACGGTTCCATTTTCTGGATGAGCCATTTTTTCTGCTCCGGATCCTGAATGTTCATAAACTCCACGCCAATCGAACCGCAGTAGGTTGCATAGAGAATGTCCAGAATTTCCCGCAAGGTTGCTTTTGTATATCCTTCTTTATTTGAAAAGAGAAATTCGCGGTCCAGATCCCACACTGTCAGGCCGTAATAATTCGGATCAAGTTCCGGATGATTTTTCGGTTCGTCTACCAGCGGATCAAGATGCGCGATTAGATGTCCGCGCACACGGTACGCATTCACCAACTGTTGCACGCGCGCCTGCTTTTCATTAATCTCTTGATTCGACCCACCGCCAAGTCCGAGCGACGTAACGTCGCTGGACCATTTTACCGAAGCGAATGGAATGTGAAGATCGGCATACAAATCATCATAGAACCGTTCTTCACCGTTCACCAACGAATGAATGTATTGTAGGAATTGACCCGATTCCGCTCCTTGAATAACACGATGATCGTACGTGCAGGTAATATTCATCACTTTGCTGACTCCAAGAGAGGAAAGAGTCTGTGGAGACATTCCCTGATGTGCCGCATCGTACCCAATAGCGCCGGTAGCGATAATGGCTCCTTGTCCGGGCATCAATCGAGGAACGGATGAAACAGTGCCAACCGTACCGGGATTCGTTAAGGTGATGGACGTGGATTGGAAATCGGAAGGATCGAGCGCTGCTTTACGTGCTTTGTCGATAATAGAATCATACGCGGAAACAAATTCCGCAAAGTTCATCTTTTCTGCATCTTTAATGTTTGGCACAAGCAGTGTCCGTGAACCATCCTTGCGCGTCATATCCACAGCAATGCCGATGTTAATCTGCGTCTTTTCATCCCTGTACGCCTGCCCTTCAACACGTGTGAATGATGCGTTGATGTTCGGATATTTTTTCAACGCTTTCACGATTGCCCATGCAACGATATGTGTGTAGGATATTTTTCCGCGCGAGCGCGAACCGAGATACTTATTCAAGAGTGAGCGATTCTCGTCCAGCACTTTTACCGGCACAACACGAAGCGATGTGGCTGTTGGTAGAGAAAGGGAAGCTTCCATATTATCCACAATCTTGCCGGCGACACCGCTGATAGCGGAAAGCTGTTTGTGAACCGCGGCAAGAGATGGCAATGATTTCACCGATGGTGCGGTCTGTTTCGCCGTTGACACAGGAGTTGGCTCACTAACAGGAGTTGATGATTTTTTTGATTCTGTTTTTTTTGGAAGATCGACCGAACCGGAGGCGACAACTTCCGCGAACAACTGCTGCCATGTTTCATTCACCGAGTTGGGATCATCAATATATTGCTGCAATACATCCCACACATAACTGGTATTAGGACCAAAGGATTCAAGAACTTGTTCGAATTTTTCCGAGATGCTATTTGCTGACATACCGACTTTCTACAATTACGATTATTTCAAGAATGGAATAAAATATACGATTTTTCGCGAATTAACGAAAGAAGCGTTACTGCACAAAAAAAAGCACAATTGCATCACCACAATCGTGCTTTCTTCAGCATTTCATTGATGTTTATTAGCTTCTCATCAATTTTTTATAATGTATTCGGTGCGGCTGGCTGGCATCGATTCCTAATTTTTTCTTGCGGAACTCCTCATATTCGGAATAGTTGCCATCAAACCACTGTACCTGACTCTCCCCTTCGAACGCAAGAATGTGCGTCGCCACACGGTCCAGAAACCAGCGATCATGGGAAATAACCACAGCACAGCCGGCAAATTCCGTCAAGGCTTCTTCCAATGCGCGAAGGGTGTTCACGTCCAAATCATTCGTCGGTTCGTCTAGAAGCAGCACATTCGCTTCCTGTTTCATTGTCTTTGCAAGATGGACCCGGTTGCGTTCACCACCGGAGAGTTGTCCAACCATTTTTTGCTGATCGCCGCCGGTAAAATTAAACCGGGCAACATACGCCCGCGAGTTTACTTCACGCGTGCCGAACCGAAGAATTTCTTCGCCTCCGGAAATCTCTTCCCAAATATTTTTGTTCGGGTCGAGCGGACGGTTCTGGTCAACATACGCCAGCTTCACTGTTTCGCCAATCGTGATCACACCGGAATCTGGCTTCTCTTGGCCGGTAATCATCCGGAAGAGCGTTGTTTTACCCGCACCGTTCGGACCGATCACACCGATAATACCGCCGGGAGGAAGGTTGAAGTTCAGGTTCTCATATAGCAGATTGTCACCATATCCTTTCGCCACATTTTCTGCGTTAATCACTACATCGCCAAGACGGGGACCTTTCGGAATAAAAATTTCGATTTCTTCGTTCCGCTTCTCATGTTCTTCGGAGAGCATCTGTTCATACGACGTAATACGCGCTTTGCTCTTTGCGTGGCGTCCTTTCGGATTCATCCGCACCCATTCCAATTCTTTCTTCAGCACTTTCTGGCGTTTGGATTCCTGCTTCTCTTCCACTTCCAATCGTTTCTGTTTCTGTTCAAGCCAGGAAGAATAATTTCCCTCGAACGGAATTCCTTCGCCGCGATCAAGTTCCAGAATCCATCCGGCAACGTTGTCCAGAAAATACCGGTCATGTGTCACCGCAAGCACCGTTCCTTTATATTGCGCAAGATGCTGTTCCAGCCACGCAACAGATTCCGCGTCAAGATGGTTCGTCGGTTCATCCAGCAACAACACATCCGGTTCCTGCAATAACAGACGGCACAATGCAACACGGCGGCGTTCGCCTCCGGAGAGAACTTTCACTGACGTGTCACCGGAAGGACAACGAAGTGCATCCATCGCTTGTTCTAATTTGCTATCCAGATCCCATGCACCGATCTGTTCGATTTTTTCCTGCAGCACCCCCTGCTTTTCAAGCAGCTTATCAAAATCCGCGTCTGGTTCGGCAAATTTTGCGTTGATCGCTTCATATTCTTTTAAAAGATTTACCGTCTCCTGCACACCTTCTTCCACAATTTCTTTCACCGTTTTATTCGTATCCAATTCCGGCTCCTGCGACAGGTAACCAAACGTGATCCCTTTTTGCGATTGGATTGTTCCGAGATAATCTGTATCGACACCTGCAATAATCTTCAACAGTGTCGATTTACCTGCACCGTTTAATCCCAGTACACCGATCTTTGCACCATAATAAAATGAGAGATAAATATCCTTTAATACCTGCCTATTCGGTTTATGTACTTTACCGACGCCAACCATGGAAAAAATAATCTTTGTATCGCTCAAAACAGTTCCTTTCGTAATTTGCTCTTGTGCGGTGGACACC
>JALNZH010000033.1 GCA_023229405.1 Bacteroidota bacterium | reverse complement strand
CTATATTTCGCACCCAGCAATACATGTTCTTCAAAATAGAGGAATGTACCGGAATTTGTTTCTCTGCCATACACAGTAATCGGCATATCGTCTCCACCTATTTCGTTCCACCACTTCGTGCTACCGGTGAAAATATCGACTACCTGGCGCACAGAAAGATCTGAGACACGATTGGATGGATGCACTACGATATTCAATGCATCTTTAGCAACTAAAATGGAAACACCGACGGATTGATATTTTTGTGCAAGCTGCCGCACTTCTTCCGGGGTTAATGGCCGGGATGTTGCACAAATTTCCACAGAGCCGTCAATTAATGACCGGATTCCTGCACCGCTTCCACCCCCATTCACGGTAATCGATACACCTGAATGCTGCACCATAAATTGATCCGCCAGTTGCTGCACTAACAGCAGCATAGAATCGGAACCCTTAATCCGAAGAATAGTCCGCACTTCCTCCGTCACATTCCGATAGGAAGCACAACCATTCAACAATAAGAACAACAGTATCACAACAGAGACTCTCTTCATCGTTTCTCCGAAAAAGACCGAACTCTGGCACTCTGAAACGGCGTTCGGGCATACCACGATGGTTCTGAAGATCCATTCGCCAGATCGAATGCAAATTGACGGATGAGCGCTGTGTGTTGAGATGCTGCTTGAAAATCCATTGTCTGCGTCAAATCATCAAACGGTGTATGATAACGATCCTCCGACCAGGAGATATATCGCGCAATGCCGACGGAAGCGGAAGAGTGCTCGTAATGAAGTCCTTCCGTTATTAATATGGACGGTATGCCCGCCTGTGCAAACATAAATTGATCACTGTTCCGGAACTGTTCAAGCCGGAAAAGGTCCGAAGGGATTTCCTCTACCAATATTTTGGCCGGTTTCATCGACTGTTTCAACCGTGTCCCCAGTGTGGAAAGTTCAGCGCCAACACCGATGACCGAATGAATATTCTCAAAAAGTGATATACCGTCAATATTGATGTTGGCAATCGTTTTGTGAAGCGGTACAGTAGGATTGAGGCAGTAATACTGTGAGCCAAGAAATCCCCGTTCTTCTCCGGTCACAAAAACAAACAACAATGAACGCTTCGGCCGTACAGCTGATTGCACCATGGTGCGGGCAATTTCCAGCAATGCTGCTACACCCGATGCATTATCAAATGCTCCATTATAAATTGAATCACCCTCCACGGCTGGACCGATGCCGAGATGATCGTAATGCGCAGAGAGCAACAGATAGGAATTTTTTAGGACCGGATCGCTCCCCTCAATCATTCCGATAATATTGGACGAAAGAAAGTCCCTCTCGCGAAATTTTCCCTGAAATGCCGCTCGAAGTGTCAATACAAAACTTTTCATCGTTCGTTTCTTTTCGAATCCCACAACGTCGGTATATGAATACAGAGCATCGGTGAAAAGAAACGGAGCCAGTTTAGCATTCAGAAGTATATTTAAATTTTCGGACGGTGCATATAATAACCGAACCTCCTCAAAAAGGAAATGGCGCTGCTGTTCATACCAATCATCCATCGACCGGTCCGACGGACTGGCGATAAGAATGCTCCCTTTTGCACCACGGGCAAACGCAGTCTTTTGTTTTACAACAAATGAAGAATGAACAGTCGGCCGCTTCCCGTCAAAGTATGAGTCATCTTCCGAATCGGGTTCGCCGGAGAGGAATACAACGATTGCATTGGTCACATCAACGGATTGGTAGTCATTATAATCATACTCCGGCGCCACAATTCCGTAACCGACAAACACCAGCCGGACCGACGTTGGAATAAATGTTTGTGCACCAGCGGAATACAGTACATAGTCTTCCTGTAATCGAAGCGTATAAGAATCTTTCGGAGCAAAGAGTTTGAACTCCGTCTCTTCCATTGGTGCGCTTCCGTGAAGAGGAAAAGACTGGAAATAATCGGCCATCGACGAAGGCGGGTTAATTCCATACAATTTGAGCTTTCCGGCAATGTAGAACGCAGCACGTTCACAACCCTGCGATCCGGTACCACGCCCTTCAAAAGCATCATCGCCAAGTAAAAATAGATGCGTGCGAATTGAATCCGGCGAAATGGCGTTCAGCACTGGTTGAGCATGTGTGAAGGAAACAAACAACAGTACTGCGGTACCGGAAGCAACTATGGTGGAAAATATTTGATTACAATATCGTAACAATACGTTGATATGACAGAAGTACGGTTTCATTATCTTCTTTATGAAATATAATGATTATTTCTTTCCTCTGCGGATTCAGTTTGCCACCGGGGACATTCACGCGACACAATGTTCAATGCATATGACAATTTCACCGGCAGGGAAAATGAACAGCATCACTCTCGACAATATTACGATCGATCCCGAACGATTCGTCGTAATAAAGAACGGTCTTCACATTGCTCTGACGAAAACGGAATTTCTTATTCTGTACCTGATGATGAGCACTCGGGGAAAGATCCATTCCCGGTCCGAGATTTCTCGGTTTGCCCTGGGCGAGGAGTCACTCAACAATCCCAGGACGATTGACACGCATATCTGTAATATTCGGAAAAAGATCGGACCGATGAAGGAAAGAAACATCATCTGTGTTATTAAAGGGGTAGGATATAAACTGAATGATGCGCTGATCACCTAACCGGGCTGAACAGCAAGCTCGATCACTTGTGCCGTGGTTTTTCTTCCTCTGAATGATGTTTCACAATTCTCGCTTGTGTATGGAAGATCACTTCTTCGGCAATATTTGTGGTCAGGTCGGCGACGCGCTCCAAATTCCTGCTGATACGTAGTAACTCCAATCCTCCTTCAATGCTTTTGGGATCTTTTTTAATCATTTTTACCACTTGTGCGTTCATCCCGCGGTTTAATGCATCGATCCGATCGTCGCTTTCCAGCACGCTCTGTGCTAACTGCGCATTAAGATGAATGAAAGCATCTAGCGCCTGTTGGAACATATCTTTTGCAATCAGGGACATGTTGGGAATTTCCAGCAGGGGTTCATCCTGCGGGGTTTCCACCAAACGAAATGCCGACTCGGCAATATTCACAGCATGATCGCCAATTCGCTCAAGATCGTTGTTGATTTTCTGAATCGCCAAAATCAGCCGTAGATCGCTCGCCACAGGCTGTTGCAGCGCAAGCAAATCCACTACACCATTGTCGATCTCAATTTCATATTTGTTGACGTTTCCGTCCGCCGCAATCACTTTGGAAGCAAGCGCAGCGTCATTCTTCAGCACTGCTTCCATTGCATCAATGAGATTCTGTTCCACCAGACTCCCCATTTTAATCACGTTAGCTTTCAGCCGTTCCAGGTCGCGTTGAAAATGTCGTTCCATAATCACTTTTCCTTTTTAAGCAGAGGCACCGAGACACGGGTTATTTTTTTTAATCCTGTGTCTTCATGTCTCTGTGGTGATATCATTATCCGAATCGTCCCGTAATATAATCTTCCGTTTGCTTCTTTGCCGGCACAGTGAAGATTTTTTTCGTTTCATCAAACTCGATCAGTTCGCCCATATAGAAGAACGCTGTGTAATCACTCACACGTGCCGCCTGCTGCATATTGTGTGTCACGATGACAATCGTATAGGAATTCTTTAATTCGTAGACAAGCTCTTCAATTTTGGCGGTTGCAATCGGATCAAGTGCGCTGGCAGGCTCGTCCATCAATAAAATTTCCGGATCAACGGCAAGTGCGCGCGCAATACAGAGTCGCTGTTGTTGTCCGCCGGAGAGTGAGAGCCCGCTTTTGCCGAGATCATCTTTCACCTCATCCCATAGCGCCGCCTGCTTCAGCGAACGCTGGACAATCTCTTCCAATTTCTTTTTATCGTTCATGCCGTTGATGCGGGGCCCATACGCCACATTCTCAAAAATCGATTTGGGAAATGGATTCGATTTCTGAAAGATCATCCCAATTTTTTTACGCAATTCCACCACATCTACTTGTCTGTCATAAATATTCACACCGTCCAGAAGCACTTGTCCATCAACGCGCGTATTCTCAATCAGGTCATTCATTCGATTAAAAGCGCGGAGATATGTTGATTTACCACAACCGGATGGTCCGATGAGAGCTGTGACACGATTAGTAAAAACCTCAAGATTGACATTTTTAATTGCATGCTTTTGTCCATAATAAATGTTTAATCCTTCAGTCTTCAACCGTATTTCGGTGGTTTTCATAGTTGTGTACGAGTGTGAATACATAATACTCTTTTTCTAAGATATTGTACTGTCGATAGCTTTTATGTAATAATTCGTTTGCGTAATCGGTACCGCAAAAAAATTGCTGAAAAATTAAGCGCAAACGTTAGCAGAAGCAGGACCAGTGTTGTTGCGTACTGGATCCCGCGTGTCGCTTCCACGTCCGGGGATTGGGTTGCCATTATGTAGATATGATATCCGAGTTCCATAAACTGATCAGAAAGTCCTGACGGAAGGTGCGGAAGAAAGTATGCCGCACCGGTAAAGAGAATCGGCGCAACTTCACCGGCACCACGACTCACAGCCAGAATGCCTCCCGTCAACATTCCGGTGATTGAATTCGGAATGACCACTTTCCGGATCGTCTGCCATTTGGTTGCGCCAAGCGCCAGAGATGCTTCGCGTAATTCACGGGGGACAGTTTTAATCGCCTCTTCCACTGCAACAATTACTACCGGCAGCGTCAACAATGCCATCGTCAGGCTTGCCCAAAGAATATTCGGCTGCCCCCAGTGCAGCATTCCATCGTTATAGAGTGTTTTATCCACACCTGCGCCGACAAACTGAATGAAAAATCCTAGTCCGAATAAGCCGAACACAATTGCCGGCACACCCGCCAGCGTGTTCACAGCAAAGCGGATGAGACGCGCTAGGATTGACTTCTGACTGGCATATTCACTTAGATAGATTGCAGTGAACGTTCCAACCGGAACGCCGGCAAGTGACATGATCACCACCAACAAAAAGGTTCCGAAGATTGCGGGAAAAATCCCCCCCTTCGTCATTCCTTCTTCCGGCGAACCGAGAAGGAAATCCATCGTCAGACTGTCCCATCCTCCTATTACTATGTACGTCATAACGAACAGTACGATGGCAACAATGACCAACGCAAAGAATGCCGGTACTGTGTAAGCGATCGTTCCAAGTATTTTTCGTTTCGTGATAGTCATAACTCCACAGCGTGCTATTAATTTCCGCTGAATTTTTTCATCAATCGTTGACGGACGAAGATCTCCGCGATCGCATTCAACGTGAACGTAAACAGGAAAAGGATCGATCCGATCAGGAATAAGACATTGTAATGTGTTTCACCGAAGACCACCTCCGCCATTTCTGCACCAATTGTTGCGGACATCGTTCGCACCGGTTCGAACGGATCAGCAGAAGTCAGCGCCGCATTTCCCGTTGCCATAAGCACGATCATCGTCTCGCCGAATGCGCGTCCTACTCCGAGGATCACAGACGCAAAAATCCCGGGTGTTGCAGCAGGAAGCACCACTTTCAGTGCGGTCTGCCATTTAGTAGCCCCCAGCGCCAGTGATGCTTCCGTCAGTGATTTCGGTACGGCAGAGATCGCATCTTCCGAAATGGTAAAGATAATCGGAATAACTGCCAGGGATAATGCAACACCTCCGACAAAAGCATTCAGTCGATATTCCAATCCAAAAAAATCCTGAATAAATGTTGCCAGAACAACAAGCGCAAAAAAGCCGATCACCACAGAGGGAAATCCTGCGAGAATTTCAATCATCGGTTTTAACGCTTCCTTAGCCCACTTCGGTGCGAATGCAGCAGTAAACAGCGCAGCAAGAATACCGATAGGAGCCGCAAGCAGCACAGCAATTAGGGAAACCTTCAGACTGCCGATAATCAACGGCAGCAACCCATATTTCGGTTTGCCAGAAATCGGCTGCCATCGGTCGCCTGCAAGATTCTTCGCAGTCACCCCTTCCTCTGCAGCAATACTCTTGTTCTGTTTTTCTTCGACGGCACGCTCTGCGTCGGTCAACACGATATTACCATACGTCTCTTGTTCCCCCAGTTCTTCGGTCGCAGCGATCTCATCTGGTGCCGAAAAGATGGGGAGCGTTTCACGGAAGACAAAAATAAAGATCAGCACGATGAAGGTGAACGACATGAATGCCGTTGCAGTGATCAACTTTTCAGCGAGAAATTCGCTCAAGCGGAATCGTTTCTTCATCATCGTGTTCGTTATTTTTTTCGGCTGCATTGTCATCATTTCTATAATAAATACTGTCAGCGGAGCGGAAAATATCCAACCTTTGTGACGATGTTCTGTCCTTCTTCACTCAGGATCCAGTCGATATATTCTTTCATCGCGCCGCTTGGTTTGCTCTTCACATACATAAAGAGGAATCGGGTGATGGGATATTGGCCTGATTTAACATTCTCTGCGATCGGAAGCAGAGCAGGTGAATTCGCATCAGCTTTGATCGCAACTTCTCGAATCCCTTTTGCATACGCAGCTCCGCCATATCCTACACCGTTCGGATCTTTGGAGATGGCATTCACCAGCGCAGCTGTTCCGGGCATATTCTGGCAGCTGGGAGAATAATCCTCATCATCCAGCACATTCTCTTTGAAATAAACATATGTTCCGGAATTGTTCTCACGGCTATAGAGGATGATACGTGAATCAATTCCTCCGACCTCTTTCCAGTTGGTAATCTTCCCTGTGTAAATATCCTTGATCTGCTGTACGGTCAATTCCTTCAACGGATTTTTCTCATTTACATAGATTGCAATACCGTCCTTTGCCGTCTTGATCTCCACACCAAGACTGCTGAACCGGTGTTTCAGTTTCTGTTTCTCCGTCGGTTTCATTGGCCGTGACGCGTTACAAATATCGGTCGTACCGTTGATCAGCGCCGAGATACCGGTACCCGACCCTCCACCTGTCACCTGGATAGTGACGTTCGGATTCATTTTCATATACATTTCCGCCCACCTCTGGGCAAGAATCACCATCGTATCCGATCCTTTGACGGTGATAACATCCGCCGCAAACATCGAAGACGAGAACGTAAACAACAATACGGTTGCAACGATCTTTTTCACTTTTATTTCTCCTTTAGGATATGTTAAAAGGACAAGCCTCAGGCTCAGTCCGGAATACACTGCTGTTTAAAAAATGAATTACCACGGGAAACGATACTGCATCCGGAAGGTGAAGACATTATCGTTCACATCCTTCGTATACTGCGACAACGAACTTGTTGCGGCAACTGTGCCGTTGACAGTTTCATTTTCCACTTTTTCGTAATAGAAGACAAACTTCACGTTGTCATCCAGATGATAGATATATCCTGCTCCGATCGTGCTAAATTTCAAGTCACCAAGGGTCGTTAATTTTCCTGCTGCGCCGATTTCACTTCCATCAATTTCGCTGTTCGGATCGAGCACATCGTAGCGTAATACCACCTGATGTTTTGTTCCGATATTCTGCAGCATACTGATATATAAACCATAAAAGTGACGTTGATACAAATTGGTTGTTTCGATTGTGGATTTTGTCTTATTGCCAGCAATATCCAATGTTTGAATAGTGCTGGGATTATAGAAACTATTGGATGAGGACGTTCCCGGCTGCGTTCCGAAATTATATTCGCACCGAAGCGACGCTCCGCCGAGGGACGGCATATCGTAAATCAGCTGTGCGTCGATGCCGATGTATTGACGGTCGTACTGTTTTCCTGCATTTGTTACGGTAGAATCAACTGTAAACTGCGATTGAGCATCGTTGAATGAGTAAATGAATTTTGAATTGCTCCGCACACTTCCCTGATAGATGGACACTCCTCCGTCAAACGCAATATTTTCCTCTTCAAAAGGAAGAATAAATCCTACCCTGCCGATGATATCTTTGCTGTTGTCGTTCTCGTTCGCCGTCGGCAGCACACCGTTGAACACGCCAAGTTTTAGATTGTAATTGGTCCAATCACCTACTTCGGGAGCGAATTCGATCATTGCACCTAGTTCACGTTCGCCGGGAAACAAGGTCTGCGACATTCTGGATCGTTCCGGTGTTTCGCGGAAATTGGAGGAGTAGGCAACTTCAAATCCAAACGGACGGTCAAACACCCCCATCCGCATGTTCCAGGCACGCACCCATGGATCTTTGATGTTGATATAGGCATCCTTGATACCCAAACCGTTCTGCGTGATATCAAATTGGACCACATATTGGGAAAAGGTCAGATCGTTTTCATACTGCACCTTTAATCGTCCGCGGCGCACCTGAAAGCGTGATCCAACATTCGCCGGGAAATTTCCGCCAGCAAAATTTCCAATGGGATATGGTGCGCCGCCAATACCGTCGGAAGCCTGAAACTGCGTTTGCATATATCCGCTGAACTTTAATTTACGCGCAAGATCGATATAACTTTTCATATCCAGTAATATCTCGTTGACACTTTCGTCGTTGAGTTTCAATTGCTCAATCTGCTCGTTGACGGATACGGCTGCAGTATCCGCAGATTCCTCTTGGGACATTAATGGCAGCGTCAGAAGAGTAGCAAAAATACCAAATCGAATAAACAATGTCACGGCAATCTCCTTGAAAAAATGAAGAAATGTATCTTAAACAACGTCAAGAAATTGTCAAAAATAGTTTATCCGAGAGTTACCACAGTGTTACGGAATTGTTACGATCTTTAATGAAAGGATTAGCTGCAGAGATACTGATTCTATTGATGTTTCCCGTTATTCCTTCCCCATAAATACCAGCGTCACGCCGCATTGTTTGGCATAGTCGGTGATTCTGGCGTCGCGATAGAATTCTTTGAAATAGACCGTCCGGATTCCGGCATTTGCCACTAGTTTAAAACAGGTGAGACATGGTGATGCAGTAACATAAATTTCCGATTCGTCGATTCGTACACCGTGTTTTGCCGCCTGGGCAACAGCGTTCGCCTCTGCATGCACGGTACGCACACAGTGGTCATTTTCAATGTCGTGGCCGATCTCGTCGCAGTGCGGCGCACCACGCAAACTGCCGTTATACCCAGTGGAGAGAATGGTCTTATCGCGGACAATCACCGCACCGACATTCTTTCGGCTGCAGGTGCTGCGTGTTGCTACTTGCTCCGCGATATTCATAAAATATTCATGCCACGAAACGCGATGACTGGTCATACGTCCTCTACTTAACATAGTGCATTGTTTTAACTTCGGCATGTCCGCCGGAGATCAATCGATAAAAATAAACTCCGCTGCTATACGCCGATGCGTTGAATGCGACAGAGTGTGTGCCTGCTTGTTCCCTGCCGTTCACTAATACTGCAATCTCCCTGCCGAGCATATCGTATACTTTTACAATAACATCGGATTCAATTGAAAGTTGATACGTGATGACTGTTGTAGGATTGAACGGATTCGGATAATTTTGATTCAACAGAAACTGATCTGGCACAATGGCGGATGCTACCACCGATAATACCGATGTCGTATCCTGCAAGTAGCGATCTATTCCCCGGACAATTGCACGAGCCGTCCACCCGAAATCCGACGCGGAGATGCAATTCCCGTCTTCATACGTCATTGCCATTATCTTCTCTTTATGATTGAGCCAGCACCAGCTTTCTGGATATTGCAGCGCGGTACCATTCACCCAACTGATGTAATACGTGAATGGTTCAAATCCTTCGAGAAAATTTGAACGGATGTAATTGATGAACCGCTGTTCTTTCAGAGTGTATAATTGCGACGTTCCGCCGAGTGCGTGATACACAAAATATCGTTTGCACGCATACGCTGAATGCATGTTCAGCATAATCTTCATTGGATTCGGTTGCGCCATGAATTTTTGGAACTGTCCGCGCAGGACAACCACTTCCTTCTCGGGAAGACCCGCATTCCAGTTTCCTTCAATATCAATCCCGTTCGCATTCTCTCTATCCAAACCAATCTCCACTCCGTCCGGATTATACATTGGCATAATATTGAATACATACCGCCGTCGGAGCGTGTTCGCCGTATCGTTGTCCGCCAATAAATATTTTATCATTTCATTCGTCACCCACGTTCCCTGCACTTCACCCGGATGAGTCCGCGCATGGATCCATATACGCTGACGAAGATGAAGCGTATCGGCAGTTGTATCCTGGATCGTCATCACGAACAATGTTCTTCCCTGCACTGATGATCCTGCGGAATCGACGGTCACAAAAGGATTTTTCTCCCATTCAGAGAGATCATAGAGCAGCGTATCATATCCGTAACCCCAATTGCCGGATGCTGTCATTATCTCAGACAGAGCTGACGAATCCGGAACACCGCAGGGATCATTGTACGTTTCCGTTTGCGCTGAAAGCGGTAATTCCGCTATTAAAAATAGCACTGCGATAATAATTGAACGGGACATATTCATGGTATCGATTCACTTTCATCATAGATAAATACAGAGAATTGACACACTGCTGTGGATAATATTGTAGGAAAAAATCGGGAGAGAAGCAGTAGAAAAACAGACATGAGTTCTTGGAAAAAATTCTTTACATTGTTGTGGAAACCTTTACAACTAATTTAGAGAACATTATGAATATCGGCATCATCGGCGCAGGAAACATCGGCGGCACACTCGGGAAAATCTGGGCATCAAAAGGTCATACCGTCATCTATGGCGTTCGCAATCCATTAACGCCGAAAGTACAGACAATATTACAGGAAACGGATCATAACGCAACGGCAATGCTGGTCAAAGAAGCGGCGATGAGGTCGGATGTGATCGTGTTGGCAACACCATGGGAGGCGGTTGGCGAAGTAGTCTTTCAAATTGTTGATCTCCATGGAAAGATTCTAATCGATTGTACCAATCCTATCAAACCGAATCCCGAATGGCCGCTCGCGCAGGGCCGTTCCGCCGCGGAAGAGATTGCCAATAAACTCCCCGGCTACCGCGTGGTAAAAGCATTTAATACGCTCGGCGCTGCAAACCTGAACGATGTGATATTCGGCGCGATCCATGCAGATGCCTTTGTTTGCGGCGATGATTTAGAAGCGAAAAAACTCACCATTCAACTCGCCAAGGAAATCGGACTGGAAGCTGTGGATGTCGGCACATTGCGAAATGCAGAGCTGCTTGAATCGCTGGCAAAACTCTGGATCACGCTCGCGTATCAACAGGGAATTGGCCCGCATATTGCCTTCAAGTTACTGCAGAAATAATGATGAACGAACGATTTTTCCTTTCCTTTTTTCGTGTGGCGGCAATCTACAACATTGCTGCAGGTACACTCACTGTTCTGTATCCGCAGCTTTTCTTTCACCTGTTCGGACTTCCGAATATAAATCACTCGTTCGTGATGCGCGGTCTGGGAATGTTCGTTGGTGTCTACGGGTACGGATTTTATCTCGTATCCACCGATCTCCGGTTATATCGCCATTTTGCGCTGATGGGACTCATCGGGAAATCATTTGGTGTGATGGGATGGTCGTACTATACGATTCTCGGAGAGATCCCGATCGCGGCGGTATGGACGAATGTCTTCAATGATATTCTCTGGATACCGTTTATCCTGCTCTATTTTCGATGGTTAGGGAAGAATTCTTCCGGCGCATCGAACTAACGCTTGTAGTTTTTCCGATAAACTTCTACCTTACCACTAATCTCCGCACCATCCATTCCCTTGATACGTTTGAAAGGAACTCCACTATGATACTCGACCATCTTTCCCGAGTAAATAAATATTTCGCCATTCATCCCGGATTCAAGCACGCATTCGATTATCTGAAAAAAACCGACCTTCGTTCACTCGCCGAAGGACGGCATGAAATTACCGGAGACGATTTGTATCTGATTATCGCCAGCGATCACAGCGGAAAAGAGAGAAGAAAGTTGGAAACGCACCGTAATTATATCGACATTCAAATCGCCATTGAAGGTTCGTTCCCGCTGGAATGGCATGATGTCGATTCCTGCAAGAACATCGCACACGAATATAGTCCCGAAAAAGATGTCACATTCTATAATGATCCGCCCCTTTTCACGGTCCTGATCACCTCAGACATGTTCGCTGTTCTCTTCCCTGAAGATGCACATGCGCCGCAACCGCCGATGACCGTTACGAAAAAAGCCATTATTAAGGTGGCGGTCTGATTCATGGAATTCCGTCTTCAACACTCGCTATTGCGTCCCTGGCACATCGGGGACGAATCATCACTTGAACAGCACGCCAATAACCGCAACGTGTGGATTAATGTGCGGGACCATTTCCCGCATCCCTACACGCGCGGGGATGCGATTCGTTGGGTGCAGCATGCATCCATGAATCTTACCGAAACTGTGTTTGCCATTACGGTGAATGGAATCGCCGTCGGAAGTATCGGTTTGGTGGCAAAGGACGATGTCTATCGTAAATCGATGGAGATTGGTTATTGGATCGGCGAAGAGTTTTGGGGACGCGGAATCGTTACGGAAGCGGTCGGTGCAATCTCCGACTATGCGTTCGCTACCTTCGACATCGTCCGGCTCTATGCCGACGTGTTCGATTGGAACATTGCTTCTGCGCGCGTATTGATAAAGAACGGTTATACGTTCGAAGCCCGCTTGCATCGCGCGGTGGTGAAGGATGGACTAATTGCCGATGCATTGATCTATGTAAAATTTAAAGAATAACCGACACAGAACGAGTACCGTTATGACACCTTGGAAAACCCTGTCCCGTACCACCATTCTCGATCACAGTAAATGGCTGAAAGTGGAAGACCATACCATCCAGCTTCCTGATGGTACCGTTTTAGAAAAATGGTGCTGGATCATTTCGCCGGATTACGTTAATGTTGTTGTGCAGGATGAGAATGAAAACTTTGTCTGCTTTCGACAGACGAAATATGCGGCACAAGGAATTTCACTGGCTCCGGTAGGCGGATATCTGGAACCGAATGAAGATCCGTTGACGTGTGCCAAACGCGAACTTCGCGAGGAACTGGGATTTATGGCGGCAGAATGGATCCCGCTGGGACGATTCCCTTGCGACGGAAACCACGGAAACGGATTTGCCAATCTGTATCTGGCCCGCAACGCGCATCGGGTTGGCGAGATCATTGCAGACGATCTGGAAGAACAACAGATTGTTACACTGTCACGCAACGAAATGATGCAGGCACTACTAAACGGAGAATTTAAAGTTTTGTCGTGGTCAACTGCTGTTGCTCTCGCATTATTCCGAGTGTAAAATGTAAAAAACCATAATTCTTTTTTAACGGGACGATGTACCGCATTTTATCATGCCGTACTGCAATAGTTCACGTCTTCGCAATAGACATTCGCGTATCATAATTTAGAGCGGTAATGATTGTACATTTTTAATTTGCTATCAATGTAGTACTGTTTTTAATAAGGACATTGTTGTGAGAACTTTTTTTATTCTTTCACTCTCTCTTGTTTGGTGTTCCTGTTTCTCATTGCACACAGTCACTGATTTTACCGTTCCGGATCTTTTCACCGGCAGTATCGAAGGCCCTGCGTTTGATTCAAGCGGTCTTTTGTATGTCGTAAACTTCGGACAAAATGGAACGATCGGAATAGTAGACGATAAAGGAAATGCTCAATTGTTCGTCCATCTGCCGCAAGGAAGTATCGCAAACAGCATTAAATTTAATTCCGCCGGAGAGATGCTCCTTGCCGATTATCCCAAGCACAATGTGCTGAAGGTGGAGATGCGAACACGCACTGTTTCAGTTTTTTCCCATAATGATGCGTTCAATCAGCCGAACGATCTCTGCATCAACTCACGCAATCAATTGTTTGCTTCCGATCCGCACTGGAAAACAAATACCGGAAAATTGTGGCGCATCGATCCGGACGGGTCTTCCGTTTTATTGGAAGATTCAATGGGAACAACAAACGGCATTGAACTCAGTCCGGATGAAAAAACGCTGTATGTGAACGAAAGCGTACAGCGCATTGTTTGGAAATATACCGTTGATGAGACCGGAACTATTTCGAATAAAACCCTCTTTCATACATTCCCTGATTTCGGAATGGACGGAATGAAGTGCGACAGGGACGGTAATTTGTATATTACGCGGTATGGCAAGGGGACGATTGCAGTACTCTCACCGAACGGAGTGCTTCTGAAGGAAATATTGTTAACAGGAAAGAAGTGCAGCAATCTTGTTTTTGGCGGAACCGGAGGCCGAATAATTTTTGTTACCATGCAGGATAGAAAGATGATCGAACAATTCACGAACGATATTCCGGGCAAAACACATTAACATGAACTATTTTTTCGGATTCATCCTCTCTACGACATTGCTTACCGCACAATCATTCCAGTCTGTTGTTCAACGTCTGGAACAGACTCCTGTGGAAAACCGCCAAGCGGTGATCGAACAATATCTTAATTCCAAAAGTGGATCACCGATTATCGAACAGGATTCTGTCGTGCATTTCGTTCTGTATGGCAATGCCGATACCGTTTATGTAAATGGCAACCTGCAGCATTGGAACGATCCTGTGCTGCTGCACAAAATTCCATGCGGTCATTATTCTCTGTTTTATCGTACATTTATAGCTCCACCTGATGCGCGACTGGATTATAAATTGATTGTTGATGGAAAGGATATTACCGATCCGCACAACCCATACATTACTCCGAGCGGTTTTGGCCCCCACTCCGAAGTGCGGATGCCGAAGTTTATTTCATCGCCGTATCTTGTGCCGCGAAACAATATTGCGCATGGTGAAATTGATTCTCTGGCACCGTTATTGAAAATTCCGCCTCCGCTGAACCAATATATTCCGGTAACACGCCCCATAAAGATCTATCGCCCCGCAGGGTATGATACTCTTCAGCGCCTGCCGGTTGTGTATATACACGACGGATTCGATGCAATCAACTTTGCCTTCGTTCCCCGGATAATTGATAATTTAATTGCTGATGGAAAAATCCGTCCGATCATAGCTGTTTTTATCCCACCGGTCGATCGTAATGATGAATACATTGGAAGAAAACGTGAGCTATTCGTTAAATATTTAACAAATGATATCGTACCTTTGATTGATCGATTGTACAAAACCGAACAATCATCACTGCAACGTGCTATGATGGGAATCTCCAACGGCGGCCATATTTCACTCTATACAGTGTTAAAACATCCCGAGATGTTCCAGAATGTCGGCGGGCAATCCTCAACAATGACACCGTGGCTGAAAGAATTGACGGAAGAACAATACCGGGCGAATCGTATTTCTCCGCAATTAAAGTTATATATGGATTGTGGGCGTTATGATATCAAATTTCAGAGTCCGTTTTTCGGGAATTATGAATTTTTACAAATGAACAGAGAGTACAGCGACCTGCTCTCGTCTCACCGCATTCCACACTATTATAAAGAAGTGAACGACGGACACGAATGGGCAAACTGGCGCGAGCGCATGCCAGAAATGTTGATCTACTTTTTTGGGACCCAACAATGACCATTCTCTCCGAACGAAAACAACATCTGATTACTGCACAGAAAAGTGCAGAAGAACTATTCCGCACCATTGAAATGCACGGACTGATCGTCGCAGAAAAATCGGAAAAAACACTAAACGACGAAGTATATGAACTTGCGTATAAGATGTTTGGCATCCGTAAATATTGGCACAAGCGGATCGTCCGTGCTGGAAAAAATACACTCTTGCCGTACAAAGAAAATCCTCCCGACCTCATTATCGGTTCCGACGATATTCTCTTCTTCGATTTCGGTCCCGTCTTTGAAGACTGGGAAGCAGATTTCGGCAGAACGTACGTGATCGGTAATAACGAACGCAAAATAAAATTGAAGAATGATATCGAATCAGCATGGTATGAAGGGAAAAAATATTATGATGCTCACGCCAATTCATTAACTGGTGCGGAGTTTTATCATTACATTTCCTCTCTTGCCGGTTTGTACGGCTGGCAGTTCGGCAACATCCATTGCGGTCATCTTATCGGGAATTTTCCGCATGAACATATTCTCGGCGACGAAGAGCATAACTACCTCCATCCGAACAATCACATAAAATTAAGTGAGTTGGACATTCAGGGAAACCCTAGAGATTGGATACTTGAAATTCACTTCATCAACAAAGAACAGACGTTCGGCGGCTTCTTCGAGCAACTCCTTTCGGTATAAAGCCTTTCACTTTTTTTAACTTTTTTCATGGGTAAGAATGCCGTCGCGCAAAAAAAATCTTCCCTTTTATAGCCTTTCGAAAATAGGTGTTGCTTCCTCGAAACTTTTATCGTAATATTACGATAAATAAAGACACCTATGGGACTCTCAAAAAAAGAAGAATTCACTATTAAACAAAACCGACTGGCGGATTATGCCAAAGCGCTCGCTCACCCTGCACGGGTTGCCATTGTAGAATACCTTGCGAAATCGAATTCCTGCATGTGCGGTGATATCGTCGATGTGCTTCCACTCTCTCAATCCACGGTATCCCAGCATCTTCGTGAGCTAAAAAATGCTGGTTTGGTAAAAGGAGAAATTGAGGGGACTTCGGTCTGTTATTGTCTGAACGAACCGGGGTGGAACGAAATGCAGTCCATGCTTGGTGAATTTCTTGTTACCATGAAGAAGTGCTGTTAAAAAAATTTACCTGCTTAATCGTAATATTACGATACTTTAAAGAAAGGATTACACCATGAAAGCGAACGAACCAAAAGAACCATGTTGCGGCACCGATTGTTGCTCATCCTCAAAAGGAGGAAAATAATATGTCCACTGATCAAGAATTAAAAGAACTTGTCAAAGAAAAATACGGCGAGATCGCCCTGCAATCCAAAGAACAGAACGAAACATCCTGTTGCGGCAGCGGTGGATGCTGCACGACAAGTGCCGAATTTACCGTCATGGCCGAAGATTATACTCACCTTCCCGGATATGTGGCAACCGCCGATCTCGGGCTTGGATGCGGACTCCCCACGGAGTTTGCGCAGATAAAGCCAGGCGACACGGTCGTGGATCTCGGATCCGGCGCCGGAAACGATGCGTTTGTCGCCCGTTCCATCGTCGGCGAAACGGGATATGTTATCGGTATCGATATGACCGAACCGATGCTCGAGAAAGCAAACAAAAACATAAAAACGCTTGGGTATACAAATGTTGAATTTCGTCTTGGCGATATTGAGAACATGCCGATTGCGAATGATACCGCCGATGTAATCGTCAGCAACTGCGTAATGAACCTTGTGCCGAATAAACAGAAAGCATTTGCAGAAACATTCCGCATTCTCAAATCCGGTGGACACTTCTCTATTTCCGATATCGTATTAAATGGTGCCCTCCCGGATAGTATCCGTTCCGCAGCAACGATGTACGCCGGCTGCGTCTCCGGAGCACAACAAAAGGAAGAGTATCTGCAAACGATCAAGAATGCCGGGTTCATCAATATTACCGTGCAAAAAGATCGGGAGATTAATATCCCCAACGAACTGCTGGTAAAATACATTTCGCTGGAAGAAGCGCTGGAGTATCGGAAAAGCGGCGCCGGTATCTACAGCATCACCGTTTATGCCGACAAGCCTTGACTGTTTTTTGTATCTACGGCTTTTATGGCCGCAGTGCAGACAACAATCTGTTTTTTTAAATTATCTTTGTTAATCATTTACTGTGTTTATTCTTTATGCGAGTTCTCATCCTCTGTACCGGAAATTCCTGCCGTTCGCAAATGGCAGAAGGATTTTTAAAATCATTTGATCCAACAGTTGAAGTATTCTCAGCCGGTACAAAAGCAGCTCCAAAAGTCTCTTCCAGGGCAGTCCGTGTGATGAAGGAAGCCGACATCGACATCAGCACGCATTATCCGAAAACAGTCGATCAATTTATTGCACAATCTTTCGACTATGTGATTACAGTGTGCGACAATGCAAAAGAGACTTGCCCAGTCTTTACCGGCAACGTCGTACACCGGATGCATATCAGTTTCGATGATCCGGCTGAAGCAACCGGATCGGATGAAGAAGTGCTGCTTGTATTCCGCCGAGTACGGGACCAGATCAAACGAGATTTTCAACGATTATATACAGACCATATTGCAAAGGGATTGTCATGAGCACCGTTACTTCCAATCTCTCATTTTTTGACCGTTATCTGACCCTCTGGATTTTCTTTGTCATGGCATTCGGTGTTGCTGCCGGAGCGATGTTTCCCGGCATTGCAGGATTTTGGGATTCACTCAGTTCAGGCACAACGAATATTCCCATCGCTATCGGCTTGGTGTTGATGATGTATCCGCCGCTGGCAAAAGTGAAGTATGAAGAGCTACCGATTGTTTTTAAGAATGTGAAGATCCTTCTTCTTTCACTATTACAGAACTGGGTGTTCGGTCCCCTTGCCATGTTTGTGCTGGCGTTATTGTTTTTACCAGACAGGCCGGAACTCATGATCGGCGTGATCCTTGTCGGACTAGCCCGTTGCATCGCCATGGTACTTGTTTGGAATGATCTCGCAAAAGGAGATTCCGAATTGGCCGCCGGTTTGGTGGCATTCAATGCAATTTTTCAGGTCTTCCTCTATTCCGTCTATGCATACCTGTTTATCACGTTGCTTCCTCCGTTGTTCGGATTTGAAGGAGCTGTGGTAGAAATTTCCATTGCGGAAATCGCCGTCACCGTAATCATCTATCTCGGCATTCCCTTCGTCGCCGGTTTGTTGACACGCGCAATCATGCTTAAAATTAAATCGAAAAAATGGTACCACGATTCGTTCGTACCGAAGATCTCCGTGCTTACTCCAAGCGCTCTGCTCTTCACAATCTTTGTAATGTTCTCATTGAAAGGCGAAAAGATAGTCGAACTTCCACTGGATGTGCTTCGGGTCGCTGTGCCGTATGTAATCTATTTTGCAGGAATGTTCTTTATAACATTTTATTTTGCAAAAAGGATCGGTGCGTCGTATGAAAAAGCGGCCACCGTTTCATTCACCGCAGGAAGTAATGATTTCGAACTGGCCATTGCGGTTGCCGTTGCAGTTTTTGGAATCAACTCCGAAGTTGCCTTCGCAACAGTGATCGGTCCGCTGGTCGAAGTACCGGCGCTTATTATTTTAGTGAACGTTTCATTGTGGATAAAAAATAGATATTTCAGTCCGCAAACCGTCAGCATTTAGTCAGCTTAGATTGAGACGAATTTGTTTATCGTTGTAAATCTTTCACTGCTGGTTTTTTCATAAATCATAATCTTCGCTACGGCATTTCTTTCTAATAAGAATTTGTCATTCTCGGACATAAAAATCCTCCCGAAAAAGCACACCAGACGTTCGGCACGACATGTGAGATGTACTCTATCAAGACGGGAAATCTCCGTCGAGCATTCTGAAAAAAAATCGCTTATTGAATCCGGAGGATCGAATGGCATCATTGGGTTTGGCGCTCGGCGGAGGCGGAGCACGCGGATTAGCACATATCGGCGTACTGAAAGTTCTTGATGAGGAAGACATTGTTCCCGCAGCAATTACCGGATGTAGCATGGGATCTCTTGTCGGCGGATTGTATGCATATTACGGCAATGCCCGGAAGGTGGAAGAGACAATTCTTCAATTTATTTCCCTTCCGCAGTTTAGTAAACTCGGTATAGAACAATTCGACGATCATACAAAGAAGACAAACAAAGGATATTTTGATCAATTTTTCGACTATGTCGGAATGCGGCTGCAGGCGGTGAACACGTTGAACCGACTTTCCTTTTTCGATTCTGATAGAACCTCCGACCTGTATGAAATGATTCCCGACGTGCCGATCGAACAACTTGGAATAAAGTTTTCCGCCATTGCCACCGATTTAAATTCCGGCGAAGAAATTAATTTCACCAGAGGAAGTTTGCGTCATGCCGTGCGCGCGAGTTCCGCCATACCAGGAATTTTTCCCCCTGTACGCTATGGCAAATATTATCTTGTGGATGGCAGCGCCTCAGAAAGTGTTCCGGCGGGCAAAGTGAAAGAGATCGGGGCGGACAGAGTGCTTGCAGTAGATGTGACGCGGTCATTAAAGATTGTTGATCAACCACAGAATATTTTTGATATTTTGTATCGTACAGAAGATATCACGTCGTTCCATCTTTCGATGCTCCGGCTGCGGGAGGCTGACCTGGTCATCCGTCCGAACGTGCGGCAGCGCTCTTGGACAGATTTTGATCATGCGGCAGAGATTATTGCCGCCGGCGAAGCAGTAGCAAAAGAAAATATCGCTGAAATAAAAAAACTGGAACAGCGGAACGCCTATCTGGTAGAGATAGAACATTTTATAAAGAAATTAAAGGGTGATGTTTAACGACAGCAAGAGTTAACTTCAAATGTTGTGTAAATAAAAAAGCGCATCCGTATCTTAGGTTACCCAAAACAGATAGGAATTTCCTATCACAGACCTAAGAGGAGGACACGCCGATGGAAAAGTACAAGAAACCA
>JALNZH010000032.1 GCA_023229405.1 Bacteroidota bacterium | reverse complement strand
GGATTCTCAATTTCTGTACGAAGTGTTAAGCCACCAGATCATTCCGGAATTTTATGACCGCGATGCAAATGGCATTCCGCGGAAATGGATTAAACGCATGCGTCATGCGATTTCCACTCTTGTGCCGGAATACAGCACGCACAGAATGGTTGCGGAATACGTTAAGAAATATTATTTGTAAAAGGAAAGAAGAGATGTAGGATATCTCCGAGATGTCCTACATCATAAGCGTAGTAACAATAAAAACGCCGGGGAGTACCCGGCGTTTTTGTTTGCCCCTATTCCGAAAAAAAAAGAAACATATACGGCCAACAAAATGTTACTTCATCAGCACCATCCGTTTGGTCGAAATAAATCTGTTCTGATGATTATTCACATCTTCCGCTTCAATCCGATAGAGATAAATACCGGATGCTACAGTTGTGCTCCCCCATTCAACGAGGTACATACCGGGTGACTTGAGCCCGGCTTCCAGTATCGTTACCAATTGTCCAAGCGTATTGTAGACTGTCAATCGGACTGAACTGGTAACAGGGACACCAAATGTAATTGTAGTGCGGGGATTGAAAGGATTTGGATAGTTTTGATCCAGAGAAAATACCGTCGGTATCACGCTTCCGGAAATCTGCACGGAGGTCACCCCATCGCTCCCTTTCGATTCATTCCCGGAGAAATCCACCGCAGTGATTCGGTAGTAATATTTTACACCCGCAGTGATTGCATCATCAACATACATCGTATCAATCGTTTTGCCAATGTAGGACGATTGATCGATTACAAATGACGGACTGACACCGCGGTAGACATTATACCGTAACAGGTCGTCATCGGGAATGCCTTTCCAGATCAGCGTGTTCTGCGTTCCACTATTCGCTATAACATGTAAATTGGTCGGAACCTGCGGGTAAATGTTGTCGAGGGAATAACCGCTGTCAGGAACTGACATGCTGTAAATGCCGGGATTCAGCGTATGCGCGGATACTTGGAACGCCGAATATCGCATTCCGGTAAATTTTGTAGAATCATATAACGTGGGTACAATTGCAGAATAAAGTGTGTCGTTTAACGTCGGCAATTCCTGAACAAATGTGCGTACAACATCCCTTCTCCAAATGGCAAATTTAGTAACACCGTGTTGCGCTGGACTTGGCGAATACGTCCAGACTACCCTCACTTGTTTTCCGTTATCATTCGGTACATCATGCACCGAAACTATCTTCGGAAGATCAATGATCGGAACAATCGATGTATCGTTGATTTCACCAAACAGATTAAGTGCAAACACTCTGTTGTCAGCATAAAACAATCCCACACTTGAAACTCCCGGAATTACTGCAAAGGACCTTGAGAAAATATTCACATCACCAATAACAACAATATTCCCATTCCCTATGCTTACTTTCGCAGCAAGAGGAACAGCGTAAGCAGACGGTGCTGTCGGTCCCCCTATGTTCTTAACAGATTGGTCGATAAATACTGGCGAACCTCCGTCACTTCCCATGGACTGCGAAGGATTGATTTCTTCATATCGGTTATTCTTCAGTATTCCTTCGGACATTTTTTCAGCTTGTATTTTCGCCATTAACTGACTTGTTCCTCCGGTTGAAGTTGTCATTAATACTTGCGCTGGCGGCAATACAGAAACGCTTGCTGAAGCAAAAACACCGAGCGAATCAACACCGTAAAAAAGTCCGCTCTGTTGAGCAAAATTTGTTACCGTAAACCAATGCGGTATGCCAAGCAATGACTGGGAAGAGTCTAGGACTAAGTTGCTGTCCATTCTGATTCCGGTATTCCATCCGCTGTGACGTAAGAGTGCATTTTGACGTGAAGAACCGAACGATCCGCTATTATCACCCAGCATCACCAGCGCCCCTCCGTTCGTAACGAAATTTTGCACCTGTGATATTTCAGAAACAGAAAATGAATCTCGCTGAGTGATAGAAAGCAGGCAATCAAAGCCGGACAGGGAAAAATTGTTTTGTCCGGTTACGACTACATGCCCAGCGGTTCGTAACAATGTAAACAAACTCTCAAAGTAGACGGTATCGATTTCATTGGTGCTGAATCCATGTGTTCTATCGAGAAGAATCTTTTTAGGATGCGCTGCAAGCGGAACACCAAATCCGATAACAGGTATGGAGTATGTATGCGGCATGTTTGTGGAATTATTCCCAATAACCAACAACGCATGGTCAAAACCGGCATTTATTGCATTGTATCGAATGACAACTGTTCGTGATTGATTTGGAGCTAAGGTGAATATTCCGCCGCCAGATACCAAAGAAAAATCAGAACCAAATCCTGAAATGGAAACCGCCCCTGATAGATTCCCCTGTGACTCAAAACTGTTTTCGATTGTTACTGACAGTTCATCCGCAAAACCAATGCGAGTAGCCAGAAAATCGACAACTTTTTGAGAAACAAACATGGTCGCATTAAAATTAGTCGTCGGTAAATATTTTAGGATAATATTCAAACCAACAACCCATCCGGTATACATATCAGGAAACGACACCCCATATAACGATACGATTGTGCCGCTATTATCTACTGACCAGTTTACTCCATAATCGTTGGTTTTTAAAATAACTCCTGCAGAACCAACAGCCCATCCGGTTGAAGTACCTTTGATAAATTGACAGCCCCATAATGTAGAGATAACAGGAGTGGTAACAGCATTCCAGGTTGTTCCACCATTGGTTGTACGGAAAATACTTCCCTTCTTTCCGGTAAACATTCCATTGTTGGGATCGGAAAAACTAATATTGGTAATATCATCGGAACGATATTTCCCGGCAACAAACCAATTTATTCCATTGTCATTCGACTGAATGATCCTCCCATGATTTGTCGTAAACCGTAGCGTCGTCCCGATTTTATCAAGCTTGTACCAACCAAACTCACCGGACGAATCTTCGGCAATGGAGGAATTCACAGTCCACGATGTACCACCATTTATCGAACGTAAAATGACAAAATTTCCTAACACTGGATCCCCATAGGCAACGAGCGTCGTTGCATCAATGGCAATAATGCCATCAATATAACTGCCGGAGATGGAGTATTGTGAAATCCAGTTCACACCGCCGTTCGTTGTATGATAAATTGTTCCCTGATCGGATCCGACCCAGGCTTCGAAAGAATTTTGGGCTTCTAATCCGCCGAAAAATCTCCCTTGCGGCAGATCCCCAAACGCATTAGTCCATGTTGATCCCCCGTTTGTTGTTCTCAAAACACAATTTACTCCGGAAGCCCATGCAGTGAGCGAGTCCACTCCTTTAATAATTTGTATGTCCCGCGTAGTATCAAAATACTGCCGCGACCAGTTGACCGATGGCGGTGGTATTGAGATAATGCTGAAATACGAATTACTGATATCAAACAATGATCCGTTCGCAGCATCGGCGATGCGTAATAAACATTGCGAAGATAAGGTAGTAGGCACCATCCACAAATATGAATTCGAAGCAGCGGATGCCGGAAGAAGATCTTCATCCCGGAATTTACTTCCCCTGATCACTGCAGCATGATCCTGTCCGGGAACGGAACCGGCAGGATAGTTGAAAGCAATAGTATTCCAACTTACGCCCGCATTGGTCGAATAGGAAATATTAACATTGGAGATGCCATTGGAATTCCATTGAATTGAATGCGATGTCCCTGCAACCAATTGTTCTCCGCCGTTTGGAGAAAGAACGGTGATTGACGCCGGAGGGGGTATGGAATCGTTCAGCGTTAAAAAAAAGCTCATAGCAACACTGCCGATATCATTAATCCATTTGTATTTCGGATCCGATGCGTGCGCCAACGATGTATCACTCCGCATGTTCAACGCCCCGGGATCGAAGGCAAGAAATGCAGTATTAAAAGTGGCGCCTGATTTACGAGCACCGTGAATATAGTTACCGCCGGCATTTCGAAATAACGGAATTGTTCCTGCCGTAATGCTGAACGCATCCTGCCAGGGATCAAATTGCAGTTCATATTTTGGATCATACCATAACGTTGTGTTATTAACTGATTGATAAGAGAGCAGATAGTTGGTCACTTTATCGCTTTGAGGCACAAAACGGTATGCATGATAGTACGGCGGAACATCCTGCGGACCGAGATAAGATACTCCGAGGTAATCATATTCCCATGATCCGGGGGCAAAGACAGTATCGTTGCAAGAGTTTGTAATGAAACAACCGTAATCTTGACTCGTGAAAAAGAGATTTCTCTTTGATTGAAGCGTACCGTTGTTCAGCCATTGGTGTATGGCAGGGTAAACAAATGTTTGCGGGAAATTCCCATCCGCAAGGAGCACATTCTGATAGAGGCCAAGTAATGCCGGAATATCAGCCTGTCCATCTCTCGTCAGCGACCAAACATCAACATTTGGAGCATTATCTGTATATATAATTTTTGCTGTCGCCGAGGAGTATTGGCTGCTGTTATATAGTAGTAAGATATTGTTCAATTGCTGAAAGATCTTATATGACATTATTGAAGAAGTCGATCGATTTCCATTGACATCGGTTGCCGTAACGCACCATTCGACCGTTGCACCAGGAAATGTAGAGCTAGTATATCCGCTGAAGATATCTCCACTGGATGTCATGATAGTACTATCAAACAATGCTGCAGGAACAATTCTGTATTTCAAATATGCGCTGGCAACGCCAACCGAACCGCCGGTAAAATTATTATCGGTAATGGTCGCCTGTAAAAGTCTTGGTGTAGTCTGAAGTGTTGTTCCATATTGAAATGGTACTATTTTCGGTCCGGGATCGCCGGAATATTCCATCACAACATACATGCCCCATTCATAATCTCCGCGCATGTGCCAGCCTGCGTCTGCTGGTGAAGATCGGCCAAGTTCATAGAACTTGAAGGAATGGAATGGTGCTCCAACAGAATTCGTCCACGAAAGGATTTCAAGCCGCGTATCTGTTCCGCTACCGAAATCAGACAATCTCGAATCGTTGGAGAGTGTAAATCCGAACAGTTCGCCGGATTTCACAATCATTGAATCCCCCCACTCATCGAGTTTTAGACCCTGCCACATGTTGGAATCCAATGTCACCTGCAAACCGCCGGGAAGCCATGAAGCTTCTTTCGTAAAGAAATTAAAACTATATGTTGTTGAATCCTCTCCTCCGTTACTGTAAAACCATTGGTTACCGGAGGAAGGCATAAACGGCTGCACACCACCATCGCCATCCGCCACATCTTTGAATGTTCCGAGGTATTTTGTTGTCGGTGTTGTCGGCAATGTTGCCACTCGCGGATCAATATGCCATGCACGAATTGTTCCTTTATTCACAGTACCGCGGTTCAAATAGTTATACCACCAGAACTCTTTTACCGTGCCGCCGGACCGGGGAGAGTACCATTGCAACGCGACATCCTGATGAGTGAATCCGAAATTCACGGTGAGATCGTTCGGTGACGAAAAGTATTTAAGGGTGTCATAGTTGATTGATCCGGAGGAATTTGAAACAAGAGAAAATCTCATCTGTGTTTGGATTCCTGTCACAGATCGAAAGTGCAGCTGATGTCGTTGGATGGCATCAGCTGTTTTTTCATTAGGTATTAGCGGAATTGCCTCCTGATTACCAAATCTATCTATATAAAGTAAACTTCGTTGTTGACCAACCATAACAGAAACAATTGCAATCACAATAACAGCAATGGAAATAATATGTTTCATAACAATCCCCCTCCATTGATACATTGAAAAAATAGTGATGATTTATTAGGAGAAACTCCGAAGAATAATTTCCGAAATGTATTCGCCTCTTCCCCAAAAAGCAATAAAATTGTTGACAACTGAATTGCCGTTTGAGGCATGCAAAATCATTGAGGAAAATCAATGGTATTTCGTGAAAAGTCGCGATGGTAAGAAATGAAAGACCGAATACGAGGGGTGGGGTAAATCCTAAACAAAAACGGCATCTCAGAATAAAACCTTCTGGATGCCATTGTGGTTCTTAAAAAATTCCTTATTGCATATATGACTACATAAAAAAATACTGCCGTTCGTATTGTCTTGGTGTGACTTGTTTCCTGTCAGTTTTTACAAGTTGTAGGACACCGTAAAGATGTCCTACAACATTTATATTTCGCTGTGTCTCTACGGTGAGATTTTTCAGGAGCAACCGCTCGTTGAACCACACTGCGTGCATTTATAACATGCACCAGAACGAATCATCAAGCTGCCGCATTCGTGACATGGCGGTGCATCTGCCTGCGTCTGAAAAACATATTTTTCACCACGTTCGGCTGCTGCAATCGTCTCCGCTTTCACTTCGGTCTTTCCAACAACTTCCAATACCGGAGTTTCAGCAACCATCGTCATAGGCTGTTCGTCCTTCGGTAGAAATTTTAATCCCAGCCAGCGGAAGAGATAGTCACAGATCGATTTCGCAATCGGAATTTCGGGATTCTGTGTAAAGCCAGACGGTTCAAACCGCATGTGGCTAAATTTATCCACCAGAACTTTTATCGGTACGCCGTATTGCAGCGCGATGGAGATCGACGTAGCAAAAGCATCCATCATACCGGAAAGCGTTGAGCCTTCTTTGGACATCGTAATAAATACTTCGCCCGGTGTTCCGTCTTCATACATTCCGGCGGTAATATATCCTTCGTGGCCTGCAATGCTGAACTTGTGTGTAAATGCAGCGCGCTCTGCGGGAAGTCGGCGGCGTGCAAGACGTACTTCGGGTTTCTTTTCTTCTTTTTTCTTGTCACCGTCAAGCGAAGTGGAAAGCGGTTGTGTGCGCTTGCATCCATCGCGGTACACTGCCACAGCCTTTAATCCAAGCTTCCATGATTCGATATATGCCTGCATGATATCTTCCGGAGACACTTCGGTCGGCATATTCACTGTTTTTGAGATGGCACCGGAAAGAAACGGCTGTGTTGCCCCCATCATTTTGATATGTCCCATATATTGGATAGAGCGTTTTCCTTTGGACGGTTTGAACGCACAGTCAAAAACGGACATGTGTTCTTCTTTTAAGAACGGTGCCCCTTCAATAGTATCGTTCTTATCGATAAACGAAATGATGTGTTCAATCGCTTCGCTGTCGTAACCGAGTTTGCGCAGTGCTTCAGGGACGGTTTGATTGACAATTTTCATCATTCCGCCGCCAACCAGTTTTTTGTATTTCACCAGAGCGATATCGGGTTCAACACCGGTGGTATCGCAATCCATCATGAAGCCGATCGTTCCTGTCGGTGCAAGTACTGTTGCCTGACCGTTCCGGAAACCATGAACTTTCCCGAGTTCGATCGCATCTTTCCACGATGTGCTGGAAGCTTCCCACAATTGGTTTGGAACATAATCTTTCGAGATTTTATCAGCATGAATGCTGTGTTTATTCATCACTCCGAGCATCGGTTCACGATTCACTGCATATCCTTTGAATGGACCGGAGTGTTCTGCGACGCGGGCAGACTGTGCGTATGCTTCACCACACATTAATGAGGTGATTGCAGCGGCATATTCACGTCCGGAATCGGAATCATACGCCAGACCGCGTGCCATCAACAATGCACCGAGATTAGCATAGCCAAGTCCGAGAGGGCGAAAATCATGGCTGTTCTTTTCAATCGCCGGTGTTGGATAGCTGGCATTATCAACAAAAATCTCTTGTGCAGTAATTGTAATGTCAATTGCATATTTAAATGAAGTCACATCGAATTCGCCATCTTCAGTTCTGAACTTCATCAAATTCAGCGATGCAAGATTACACGCGGAATCATCCAGATACATATATTCGCTACAGGGATTGGAAGCATTAATGCGTGCCGTATTGGACGAAGTGTGCCATGCATTCACGGTCGTATCAAACTGCATACCCGGATCTCCACAGAGCCAGGCTGCTTCGGAAATTTGACGCATCAAGTCGCGTGCACGGTAGGTATCAACCGGTTTTCCGGTTTTTATCGCTTTTGTCTGCCACTCTTTATCTTCCAACACCGCTTTCATAAACTCATCAGTTACACGGACGGAATGATTGGCGTTTTGATAGGACACGGAATCATATGCTCCGCCCGGCACATTAAAACCTCCATTATAGCCAGAGTCGATTAATGCCCACGCTTTTTTCTCTTCCACTGCTTTACAATTAATGAATTCGAGCACATCCGGGTGATCAGCATTCAGGATAACCATTTTCGCTGCACGACGCGTTTTACCGCCGGATTTAATCACTCCGGCAAACGCGTCAAAGCCTTTCATGAATGATACAGGGCCGGATGCCGTTCCACCCCCGGCCAGCACTTCGCGTGAAGACCGTAATGTAGAGAGATTGGAACCTGTTCCTGAACCGAATTTAAAAAGCATTCCCTCGGTGCGGGCAAGACCGAGGATCGATTCCATCGAATCCTGAACGGAATTGATAAAACAGGCTGAACATTGCGGTTTTTCTTCAACACCAACGTTGAACCACACAGGACTGTTAAAGGCCATGTACTGATTCACAAGGATAAAACAGAGTTCATTATAGTAAACATCGGCATCTTTTTCGGATGCGAAATATTTCTGTTTACGACCCCAGGCGACGGTAGATTTTGCCACACGTTCTACAATCTGACGAACGCTTATTTCCCTTTGCGGCGTATTGAGTTGACCATGAAAATACTTAGACACAACCACATTGGTAGCGGTCATCGACCAAGATTTCGGAATTTCGACATTCTTCTGTTCGAATATTTTTTCCCCTTTTTCATTGGAAATTACTGCAGATCTCAATTCCCATTCGATTTCATCAAACGGATGCACTCCTTCGCGGGTGAAAAAACGACGGAATGTAAGCCCCTGAGTCCCCGATTTCTTTGCCGACACGGTTTCCTTAACCGCTACTCTAGTATCACTCATTAGGTTATGTCCTCCTGTTAATTAAAAATATTGTATAAAATTGGTATGAATAGTCTGAATTGAAAGTTAATTCAATTTTACATGTATCAAAGTTTCAAAAAGCAAAAAAGAGCCCACATCCCCTAAAATATTAGAGAAAGCCCCAAAAAATAATATGCTGAATTAACCTACAGATAAAACGGAGAGAACTTCATCCTGTGTAACCGTATGCGAATATAGATGGTTACAACACTCAAGTCAAGAAAAAAATGAGGTGAGCAATCACGTGATATGGCACCCTAAAACTTAACTTGACAGGTGAAAGATTTGTTGGTTTAATATTGACAATTGCCACATAATGCCGTTATAGATTGAGAACGAAATCACGTCAAACGAATGGTTCTATTATGCCAAAAATCACTTGAAAATGTGCAGAAATTTTCTATAACGCACATTAAAATATAACGGCGTACAAAGACAGGGCTGAGTGGAACGCCGAGCGGAGGAAACTCTTTCGAAAAAAAATATTTTACTCATGTCATGCAATAGAAGAAAAAATATTTAGCAATAAATAAATTTGCACTTTCAACGAAGATGCAAAGCGTATTCATTACATTGACTTTCGGACAATTTTTCGATAAATTTTATTATTGTACTTTTTTCACATTCATTAATCATTCTTATATGCAATCGTACATCCCTATTTTTATGATGATCGGTGTGGCAGCGTTCTTAGGTGTTGTCTTCCTGACGCTCCAAAGATTTCTGGGACCGCATCGCCCGAATCCAGAAAAACTATCGACGTATGAAAGCGGCATGCCGCCCATAAAAACAGCGAGAGAACGTTTCTCCGTGAAATACTATATGGTCGCAGTGTTGTTTATTCTGTTCGATATCGAAGTGATTTTTCTCTATCCCTGGGCAGTGAATTTTCGTTCGTTGGGAATGTTTGGATATGTGGAGATGATTTTGTTCATCCTCATTTTACTGGTCGGTTATCTCTATATTTTGAAAAAAGGAGCTTTACAATGGGATTAGAACATGCGTTCGGCGATACTGCGCTGACAACAACGATCGATTCGGCAATTAACTGGTGTCGAAAGAATTCCATCTGGCCTATGCCACTCGGTATTTCTTGCTGCGGTATTGAAATGATGGCGTTCGCTATGCCGCGTTTCGATGTAGCGCGCTTTGGTGCCGAAGTATTCCGTTTTTCTCCAAGACAATCCGACCTGTTGCTAGTAGCCGGAACCACCACCTATAAAATGGCGACCGTTGTCCGGAAGATCTATGATCAGATGCCCGATCCGAAATGGGTAATTGCCATGGGTGCGTGTACTTCATCTGGTGGAATGTACCGTACATACTCCGTCGTACAAGGTATCGACCAATTCCTTCCTGTCGATGTGTATGTTGCCGGATGCCCTCCGCGACCGGACAATCTTCTTCATGCATTAATGATGATCCAGGAAAAAATCCAACGCGGTGAAAGCAGGGGTACTCCGATGACCATTACTGCAGAACGTGCGGAACAACAGAAGTTGCTTCAAATTCAAGGCGTTGCCAATAATTAATTGTTCGTAGGTTTGCAGTCCACTGCGCCAACCTTTGTTTGGACCATCTATAACTTATGCTGACCTCTATCGTCGAAAAACTTAAAACATCATTTCCGGACAGCATCACTGTCGTACAGGAGTTTCGCGGTGAAACCACAGTCCATGTGAAAAAAGATTCCATCGTTTCTGTTTGCCTGCACCTTCGTGATGATGCATCATCGCTCTTTGATTATTGTTCGGATGTGTGCGGAGCCGATGCCTACACTCCGGAGAACCGATTCGAAGTAATCTATAACCTCTACTCTACGTCGCTGAACCATCGCATCAGAATCAAAACTTTCGTTGATGAAACGGACATGCATTGTCCTTCAGTAATCTCCGTCTGGCCGGGTGCAAACTGGCCAGAGCGTGAAACATTCGATATGTTCGGCATCATTTTTGACGGACACAATGACCTGCGTCGGATGTATATGCCGGAAGAATTCGAGTATCATCCCTTACGGAAGGATTTCCCGATGATGGGTATCCCAGATTCGATCCCGCTGCCCCGAAAATAATTTCCTCCATACTTAGCCGAGAATAGTACGATACGATGAATGTAGAACAAGCAATGGAAATCCGGCAGCAAAAGATCCTCGCTGCGTTGGAAAATAAAAATACCAGTGTGTATTTCATGGACGCCCTGGATAATGAGATGATACTGAATATGGGACCCCAGCATCCGGCCACACATGGGGTTCTTCGGCTATTGATAAAACTGGACGGTGAGACTGTTGCTGCGTGTGTTCCCGAGCTCGGATACCTTCACCGCGGGTACGAAAAACTCGCCGAGAATTGTTCCTATCACGAATTTATTCCGCACACCGACCGTCTGGATTATTTATCTCCATTAATGAACAATACCGCCTATGTATTAGCGGTGGAAAAATTGATCGGCGTGGAAGCCCCGAAACGCGCACAATATATCCGCACGATCATTTCGGAAATGGCCCGGGTGTCGTCACATCTGCTCGGAATCGGTGCTCTGGCAATGGATGTAGGTGCGTTAACGGTGTTTACCTGGGCATTCCGTGAACGCGAAAAAATGTACGATATCTTTGAATTGTTAACCGGCGCACGATTTACCACCAGTTTTACGCGTGTCGGCGGTCTTGCTCACGATATGACACCCGACGTAATTGCCGCAGTGACAGCGTTCTTTGATCAATTTCCCGAGAAGTTTAACGAGTGTATAAAAATGTTGAACACCAACCGGATTTTTGTGGAACGGCTGGACGGTGTCGGTGTTATCTCAAAAGAAAAAGCGATCTCAATGGGCATGAGCGGACCAAATCTGCGCGCCACAGGGCTTGAATGTGATCTTCGCAAAACCAATCCATATCTGGTCTATAATGAATTGGATTTTTCTATTCCAGTATTTAACGACGGCGATAGCCTGGCTCGATATTATGTCCGGCTCAACGAAGTGAAAGAAAGCGTAAAGATCATCCGTCAGTGTTTGGAAAAGATGCCCGCCGGTCCCGTACATGCTAACGAACCGAAAAAAGTTCTCCCCCGAAAAGAACGGATCTATACCAAAATGGAAGAACTGATTCACGATTTTATGCTGGTCAATTTCGGTGTGAATCCTCCCGTCGGCGAAGTGTATCATGCGGTTGAAGCATCCAAAGGCGAACTGGGGTTTTATATCCAATCGCGCGGTGAGGGGCATCCTTGGAGGTTGAAGATACGTTCACCGTCATTCATGAATTTGCAGTCGACATCTCTTCTTGTAGAAGGCGGCATGATCTCCGATATCGTTGCCGTGCTCGGTAGCCTCGACCCTGTAATGGGCGAAGCAGATAAGTAATTTGCCGCTACTGAATAGCATTGCGCTGTTCAGCATTTTTTTGTCGTTAATCTCTCATTCTCTATGCTCACTAAAGAAAATCTCGAAAAAGCAACAGCACTCTTCACACGGTATCCCGAAAAGAAGGCGGCACTGCTTCCCATCTTGTGGATCGCACAGGAACAGGAAGGCTGGATCTCCACAGACATGATGAAATACATCGGCGATCTCGTCGAGGTTCCATATGCCCACGTACTTGGCGTCGTTACGTTCTACACTATGTACAACGATAAACGACTCGGGACCCACCATATAGAAGTCTGTACGAACGTATCGTGCATGCTCCGCGGATCAGATAAGATTCTGGATACCGTAGAAAAAATGTGTGGGACAAAACTCGGCACCACTTCGCCAGATGGAAAGTTTACGATCAGTGAGGTGGAATGTATGGGCGCCTGCGGCGGAGCACCAATGCTCACCATCGGCGAAGAATATCATGAACACTTGACAGCCGAAAAAACAGAACAGCTTCTTGCACAATTGAAATAATTCCGTAACGGCCGACACAATGTGCGCCGATGCGATTACATATTATTGAGACTATGGAAAAATACATTCTTCCGGAAACACCGAACTACCACCAGATTGATGTGTACGAACAGCACGGCGGATATGCAGCTTTAAAAAAAGTACTGCAAATGAAACCGGATGAAGTAATTGACGAAGTGAAAAAATCCGGATTGCGCGGACGCGGCGGTGCCTGTTTCCCCACCGGATTAAAATGGTCCTTCATGCCGAAAGGCAACGAAAAACCGAAATACTTGGCAGTGAACGGAGACGAATCTGAACCAGGTACATTCAAAGACAGACAAATTTTCGAACTGAATCCTCACATGATGATAGAAGGTATCCTGATCGGTTGTTACGCCATGGGGATCAATGCCGCATATATCTATATCCGCGGTGAATACGGAAAATGGATCAGAATGGTGGACAAAGCCCTTGCCGATGCATATGCAAGAGGCTATATCGGACAGAATATTCTTGCTACCGGTTTTTCAACAAACATTTACACCCACAAAGGGGCCGGGGCGTATATATGCGGTGAAGAATCGGCGTTGATGAATTCGGTAGAAGGCGAACGGGGATATCCCCGTGTAAAACCGCCATTCCCCGCACAAAAAGGATTATGGGCTGCTCCGACAACCATTAACAATGTTGAGACAATGACTAACGTTCCGTTGATCATCAACAAGGGATCTGAATGGTATTCCAAAATTGGCGTTGCGAAACATCCAGGACCAATTCTTGTCGGCATCAGCGGACACGTCAACAAACCTGGCGTGTATGAAATTCCGACCGGCGTCCCCTTGCTGACCTTGATCAATGATCCCCAGTATGGCGGCGGCGTTCTCAACGGGAAAAAAATTAAAGCGGTGATTCCCGGCGGTTCATCAACCATGGTGTTGCGAGGAGAAACTTTAGAAGGGGTGAATATGGATGCCGACTCCCTGAAGACAGCCGGTTCATCCGTTGGTACAGCCGGTTTGATCGTGATGGATGAAGATACCGATATGGTCCGAGTGCTTGCACGAATCTCACATTTTTATCATCACGAATCGTGCGGACAGTGTACACCATGCCGGGAAGGAACAGGGTGGCTCGAAAAAATGCTCCATCGGTTTGAACATCACGAAGCACGACAGGCCGATGTTGACATGCTTGTGAATGTTGCCAACCAAATCGAAGGAAATACAATCTGCGCTCTCGGTGATGCGGCGGCTTGGCCGGTACAGAGTTTTATTAAGCGCTTCCGTGAAGATTTTGAAAAACGTGTGAAAGATACAGAAGGCGCAACGGCGGCATAATTTCTGATCATTCCTGGCGACCATAGGTCGCCGTTTTTTTTATCAATTCTATCATTGGATCGGTTTGAAGAAATCGTTTTTCGTTTTATTCATACTCCTTTCCTCCCCCGCGTTAGCTCAACAACATCCTTTACCTGTTGAACACGCCGAGATCTTGACATCCGGTCATGCACAATTCGATGTGGGATCGTCCTACTTCCTCAATCAACCATATCCACTGTCCGGGCTGTCGGGACATTTGTTGAAACTCGGCAACGTACGGTTTGCCATATCACTCAGTGAATATGTGGAACTTCAGACCGACGGAACACTTTTGAATCTGCTGGATGTCACAGAACGGGATTCTGCCTTTAACTCACGGATTGCTTCAACTTCCACTCCAACAGGAGACATTGGTGATTTTACTGTCTGGACGAAGTTCGGATTGCTTAGCGAGTATCGATCAGGCATCGGGTTTTCTTTACGTTTCGGCGTACAACTGCCGAACGCAAGCAACGAATCGGGACTGGGCATTGACGAAATGAATTTTTACGCGTCGCTTTTGTTTCAAAAACATTTCGGAGGTTTATTTACTGCCAACGCCGGATTGGGTATCCTCGGAGATCCCACAGTGCTAGGCCAACAGCATGATGTTTTTCTTTATGGGCTTGAATATATGCTGCCGATCGGAAGCGCAACATATATTGTAATGCAATCCTCAGGCAGACGTGGTCATTCCGGCACCGCCGTCTATCCTTTAACAAATACCAAACTCGGTGTAGAACATGCAGTAGGTTCAGTAGTGCTAAAAATGGTCGGAATTCTGAATTTTTCATCAACGGACCGCGCGAAGGGAATCGAACTGAGCGTCTCCTATCTTTTTCACGTTGTTACCATCGGACAGTAACTATGAGCATAAAACCGACCTCATTAAAAAAAGGGGATTGTATCGGCATTGTTTCACCCGCAAGCCCCCCAAGTGTGATTGAAAAGATTTATAAAGGAGCAGAATATTTCGAACGTCTGGGATACCGGGTTGTATTCGGAAAAAATGTGCAAAAAGTGTACGGCTACCTTGCCGGCACCGATCAGGAACGTGCGGACGACATCAATGCGATGTTTGCCGATCGGAATGTGAAAGCAATTGTTGCCGTACGAGGCGGTTATGGCACGCCCCGTATGCTTTCCCTGATCGATTATTCCCTGATCAAGAAAAACCCGAAGATTCTCGTTGGATATAGCGATATGACCGCCCTTCAATTGGCGATATTTAGGAAAACCGGATTGGTGACTTTCTCCGGACCGATGGCCGGCGTTGAAATGTATAAAGGTATCGACCCGTTCACGGAGGAGCACTTCTGGTCCTGCCTGACATCCACAAAGAAATTGGGAGAAGTGAAAAATCCCGATGGGAAGGAATTTCATACCATCGTGAAGGGAAAGTGTTCCGGCGCTCTGCTCGGTGGCAATCTTTCGTTAATTGTATCGTTAGCGGGAAGCAAATATATACCGACGTTCAAAGAATCGTTGTTGTTTCTGGAAGAGATTGAGGAAGAGACTTACCGGTTTGACCGGATGATGAATCAGCTTCGTATTACAAATATTCTCAATGATGCCGCAGGGATTATTATCGGTGAATTGACCGATGTGAAAGCAAGCGATATCTCTAAACCCTATCTTACCGTCGAACAGGTATTGAATGATTACCTTGCTGAGTTAAAAAAACCGATCGTCAGCGGACTGGTGTACGGTCACATCAACAAAAAGCTGACAATTCCCATCGGAATCCGGGCGACACTTGACGCGACGAAAAGCACTCTGCGGTTTGACGAATCCGCTGTTCGTTGATGTGAACTAAATGCGAAAAATGTCGAAAAATCCCCAATTTTTACGCCTGTTTTATTGACAAACCGTCTATTTGTGCTTACATTTGTATTGAAAAACCCGATGTTTTTGCCTGTAGAAGGATCGTCCGTGTGTTGAATATTGCAGTTTTTGCTTCCGGTCGCGGTTCCAATTTCGAAGCGCTTCATCGTGCAATTGTTGAACAAAAATTTTCGGCACAGGTCGTTGTCGTCATCAGCAACAACTCCACTTCCGGTGTATTGAGTCTGGCACAATCGTTCGGCATCCCTGCCCTTCATCTCAGCCAGCGTCAGTTTCCCGATCCGAAAGCATATCAACAAGCCGTTGTGAATGCGCTCAAGAACTACAATGTAAATTTCATTGTCTTAGCCGGTTACATGAAGAAATTGGACACTGAGATCATCCGAACATTTCCAAAGCGTATCATCAACATACATCCTGCGCTGCTTCCGAAGTTCGGCGGCGAAGGGATGTATGGAATGTTTGTGCACACCGCGGTGATCGCTGCCAGTGAACAGGAATCCGGTGCAACAGTACATTTTGTGGATGAAGAGTACGACCGCGGCGCGATCATTGCACAGCAAAAGATTAGCATCTCATCTTCCGATACACCGGAATCGCTGGCGGTAAAAGTTTTAGCAGTTGAACACACGCTGCTTCCATCGGTAGTAAAAACATTTTCACAACAATTATCGACGTAAAGGATTATCGGCATTGCTCACCATTAAACGCGCGCTTATCAGTGTTTCGGACAAACGTGGTATCATTGAATTTGCATCATCACTCCATCAACGCGGTGTGGAGATTATTTCCACGGGCGGTACTCATTCACTGCTTGTTTCCAACGGTATCCCGGCAAAACAAATCTCCGAAATCACTGGCTTTCCTGAAATTTTGGATGGACGGGTGAAAACACTTCATCCGGCAGTGCATGCTGGTTTGCTCGCTGTGCTTGATAATCCGGAACACCGGAAACAATTGGATGAGCATAATATCCTGCCGATCGATCTTGTCGTAGTGAATCTTTATCCGTTCGAAGAAACAATTGCAAAACCGAATGTCCCGTTGGAAGAAGTAATCGAAAACATCGATATCGGCGGACCGACAATGCTCCGTTCAGCAGCAAAAAACTATCGCTTTACTGCAGTTATTGTCAATCATGCACGGTATTCTTCGGTACAACAGGAATTGCAGGATCGGCATGGAAGTATCAGTGAAGAAACCTGTTTTGAATTGGCAAAAGAAGTTTTCCGACATACTGCACATTATGATGCAACAATCTCCGAATATTTGTCCGGTGATTCAAAAGGTACAGCACTTCCCGCAACAATGACTTTCTCATCAAAAAAAAGTGCCGATCTGAGATACGGTGAAAATCCTCACCAGTCGGCAGCTGTCTACGGAAAATTCGACGACACGTTGAAAAAACTCCATGGAAAAGAATTGTCGTTCAACAATATTATTGACGCGAACGCCGCTGTGAATCTGGTTGCGGAATTTGACGCTCCGACCGTTGTTATTATCAAGCACACGAATCCTTGCGGTGTCGGCACTGCGCAATCACTGGAAGAAGCGTACCGAAAAGCGTTTGCAACAGACACGAAAGCGCCGTTCGGAGGGATCGTTGCAGTGAATCGCCCACTGGATATGAAAGCGGCAGAAGCAATGAATGAAATTTTTACCGAGATCATTCTCGCTCCGTCGTTCGAGAACGGTGTGCTTGAATTTCTCATGAAGAAAAAGGATCGCCGGATTGTTCAGATTGTAGACCAACCATCAAGCGGTTTCGATATCCGTTCCGTCTCGGGCGGACTGTTGGTTCAAACCAGAGACACAGCACGTATTTCGAAAGATCAATTGAAGATCGTCACCAAACGGCAACCGACTCCACAAGAATTGGAAGCAATGCTATTCGTATGGAAAGTGGTAAAACATGTAAAATCGAACGCTATTGTCTACGGTGCTGCTGATCGGACGCTTGCAGTAGGAGCCGGACAGATGTCTCGGATCGATTCTTCAAAAATTGCCGTATGGAAATCTAATGAAAGTAACTTATCTTTACAGGGAAGTGTTGTGGCATCCGATGCGTTCTTCCCGTTTGCCGACGGTTTATTGGAAGCCGTCAGTGCCGGCGCAACTGCAGTGATCCAGCCCGGAGGATCAATCCGCGATGAAGAGGTCATTAAGGCCGCAAACGACCATAATATCGCCATGGTCTTCACAGGAATTCGTCATTTCAAACATTAAGAAATATCACTATGGGAATATTAGACTATTTTTCTGCAGACATCGCCATCGATCTTGGCACAGCAAACACGCTCGTTTATATGAAGGGCAAAGGGATCGTGCTGAATGAGCCGTCCATTGTTGCCTTCGATCGCAATACGAAAAAAATTGTGGCGATTGGTAACGAAGCCAGAGAGATGCTCGGCAGAACCCATCGCGATATCCGGACGATCAGGCCAATGCGTGACGGTGTTATCGCCGATTTTGAAATTGCCGAAGGAATGCTGCGCGAGTTCATCAAAAAAATCCATTCCAGCTGGTTGCCGAGCCGGCGGATTGTGGTCTGTGTACCCAGTGGTGTTACGGAAGTGGAAAAACGCGCTGTGCGTGATTCGGCAGAACATGCCGGAGCGAAGGAAGTACATCTGATCGCAGAACCGATGGCGGCGGCGATTGGTATTGGTCTGGATGTGGAAGCGCCTGTCGGTAATATGATTGTGGATATCGGCGGCGGTACAACAGAGATCGCCGTTATTGCACTTTCCGGTATTGTGAACGAAGAATCGATCCGCATCGCCGGCGACGAGTTGAACAATGCAATCATCCAATTCTTCAAAAAGAATCATAACATTCTTATCGGTGAGCGGACTGCGGAAGCAATTAAATGCGAAGTCGGTTCCGTCATGCCGATGAAAGAAGAAGTCACTATTCAGGTAAAAGGGCGCGATCTTGTCAACGGCATACCGAAAACAACCGAAGCGAGTTCTGTTGAAATCCGAGAAGCCTTGAATGAAAATATTTCATCAATCATCGACGGCGTAAAAATGACGCTCGAACGGACTCCTCCGGAACTCGCATCCGATATTCTCGACAGGGGTATTATGCTCACCGGTGGTGGTGCTTTAATCAAAGGGTTAGACGAACGTCTCCGTTTGGAAACGAATCTTCCTGTGCACGTTGCTGAAGATCCGCTCACAGCGGTTGTTCGCGGAACCGGCCGGGTGCTGGAAAATTTGGAAAAATATCAAAAAGTACTCCTCACCAGCAGACGGTATTAATCGGCAATGATTCAGCGCGTGTATCAATATCTGTTTTTATTTAAAGAGTACGTGATACTTGTCGCGTTAGTTTCTATCTCGTTGATACTTCTCGTTTTCAATGATAATACTCAGATCCGTCAAATACGGTCGCTGACGGTCGGCACGCTCGGTGTCATTCAACAAACATTCTCTTTTATCCCCAATCTCAGCGCACTCCAGCAAGAAAATGAACTCCTCCGCAAAGTGAATGTGAATCTTGCCGACGAAGTAAACCAGCTGCGCGAGGCACGGTTGGAAAACATCCGTCTCCGTTCAATGATTGCCCTGCAGGAAACTTCTACTACGTATTTAACCAGTGCAAAAGTTGTGGCGAAGAATTTAAATCTTCTCCGGAACACTCTCACACTAAATGTCGGTGCCGACGACAGTATCCAGCTCGGAAATCCTATTGTCACAGGCGAAGGTTTGGTGGGAAGAATTGTTGCTGTCAGCGGCGGATATTCTATCGGACAATTGATTGTGAATGTGGATTTCCGTGCCAGTGCAAAAATTCAGAGAAGCAGGGTGGATGGTATTGTTGCGTGGGATGGCAAAACATTATTATTGAAAAATGTGGCAAAAACACAAGATGTGAAAGAAGGAGATGCGATCATAACGTCGGAATACAGCAATGCATTTCCGCCAGGGATCAAAATAGGTATCGTCAGTGCGATCGGCGAAATCCCCAACAGTCTCTTCAAGAAAATTGAAGTACTACCCACCGTAAATTTAACACAAACTGAAGAAGTTTTTGTGATGGATTTTGTTCCAACCTTGGAACGATTGTCATTGGAATTACAGAAAAATAAATAGCTCCTAATATCCCCAAAATTTACTTATATCTCCTCATGCTATTCATCCCTTCATTTCAACGAAGTAGTTCCGGATGGATGTCTACTAATATTTAGTTTGTCTCCAATTATTTTTGCTGCGAAAAATATATTCCGGTACAATATAAAATCCAACAAATCCTTTGGTGTCATGTATTATTGATGGTAAATCACTATCGGGCGTCCCGTAAAAACTTACGTTAACAATTGTGTATGCTTAAGAGGGACGACAATATATTTTTTATGAATATCAGTTAGTGACTCACGTTACGCAAAACAAGAAAAACGGTCATGGTGAGCAAGGCGCAGGCTAAGATAGTTAAGTCATCCTTCTGCCGAAGGCATCCCTATCGGGAGACGCATCCTTTCCTGCAGG
>JALNZH010000372.1 GCA_023229405.1 Bacteroidota bacterium | reverse complement strand
TTTTCAAAAGTAATTCCATACGCCGAGCAAGCATTGCGATATTCCCGGAACATGATTAATCCAGACGGTGTGTTACAAAGTGCAAACTTGCTGTCACTAGCATATGAACAGACGGGTGATTATAAAAATGCCCTTCGCTATCATAAACTTCATACTGCTCAGCAAGATTCATTGAACCGGCTTCGCGTGAAAAAAGAGTATGTTGATGCGCTTTCTCGGTTTGAAACAGAACAAAAAGAAACAAGGATCACAATTTTAGAGCAGGAAAATCGCCTTCAATCACTGGAGCGAAATGTTATTCTTGGGATTTTGGTTGTTGTCCTCCTTGGGGTCGGAGCAGTGTACGTTCGTTCAAAAGAAATTCGGAACATTGAGGTTGCACGGCATGCTGAAACTTTGCAGAGAAATTTCTCTGAGCAGTTGCTTGCGCAGCAGGAACAAGAGCGCAAGCGCATTTCAACCGAGTTGCATGATTCGCTCGGGCAAAATTTGCTTATTATTAAAAATATGCTTGATATAAGCATCCAAACCAAAATGCCAAAGCATGCTTTAAACCAGCAACTTGGAGAACTTTCCGAAATTGCATCACGGTCAATCGAAGAAACGCGCGCCATTGCCAGTAATCTCCACCCGTACCAACTGAATAGAATGGGATTAACAAAAGCGCTTATCGCCATGATGAGGAACTTGGAACAATCCACAAAAATATCACTTTTCCATTCCATTGATAAAGCGGAAGGGATCTTTTCAAAAGATACCGAAGCGCATCTCTATCGTATTGTGCAGGAATCGGTGAATAACGTGCTGAAACATTCCAATGCAACAGAGTTGCGAGTAGAACTGAGGAACAATGGACAGCATATTCGCATTTCAATTTCTGATAACGGGAATGGATTTGATGCATCAAGCGTTGAACAAAAAGAATCACTGGTTGGCGGTTTGGGTTTGTTCGGATTGAAGGAACGGGCACGGATCATTGGAGGCCGTTTATCGATACACTCAGCCATTGGATCAGGAACTACTGTGGAAGTTGTTGTGCCGGTGTAAATACTGCCGCTGTCTCTACAGTATCATTCTTTAATGAACTTATCATTTGACACGTTAAAACGATGAAAAAAAATATACGCATTGTGATTGCCGATGATCATCCGATATTCCGTAAAGGGCTGCGGACAATTCTTGAATCGGTCAATGGATTTGACATTGTTGCTGAAGCGGAAAACGGAGTAGAGTCAATAGAAAAGATTCGTGAATACACGCCGGATGTAGCGGTTCTGGATGTTGATATGCCGGAAAAAACCGGAGTGCAAGTGGTGGAAGAATTCAGGAAAGGGAAATGTGCAACAGAATTTGTTTTTTTGACGATGTTCAAAGAAAAAGATCTGTTTGATGAGGCCATAGCGCTTGATGTAAAAGGGTATGTTTTAAAAGATAATGCTCTTACCGAAATTACCAATTGTGTAAAAGCTGTTGTGAAAAAAGAGCATTATATCAGTCCAACGCTTTCATCGTTTGTGGTGCAGCGAAGTGTCACGCTCAAGCAATTTCAGAAAAAACATCCAACACTCGAGAAATTAACACCGACTGAAATCAAAATTGTAAAACAGATAGCTTCACACAAAACCAGCAAAGAAATTGCTGCAGAGTTGAATATTTCCGTACGCACGGTGGAACATCATCGCGCGCATATTGCGGAGAAATTGAACATCAAAGGTGCGCAATCTTTGCTGAAATTTGCTGTCGAGAATAAATCGCTGCTGTAAATATGTATTTGTATATGCCTTGTGAATGTTCTAGAACTTTTGCAGGGGTACGCCGCATGTAATATATCCTATCGGTACGTCTACCTATACGCCATCGGTACATAAGTAGTAATTCTTCCGTAGCTCTGCCTCTGTTTCTCTTACAGCATATTCTTTAGCTTTGTGTCAATAAAAACTAAGGAATAATGCGCTTTTTAATTGTTGAAGATAATCCCGCAATGCGAAAAACAATCCGCAAGATTGTAGCCTCTCCGGAAGACGCCGTGATGGAATGTTCGGATGGAGACGAGGCGCTCGCAGCGTACATCACCTTTCATCCTGACTGGGTGCTGATGGATTATGAGATGGAACGAAAAGATGGAATTACTGCTACAACTGAAATTCTTCACAGCGATTCGAAAGCAAAAGTGTTAGTCCTATCGCAGTACAATGATGAGGACATCCGTGAAACAGCGGAAAAAGCAGGAGCGTACCAATTTATTGCGAAACAAAATATTTTAGATATCAAAAAAATTATCAATCATTAACAAGGGGGGGCTATGAAAATAAAACTATTATTTCTTACAGTATGGATGACGTCATATCTACCAGCGCAGAATAATATGTTGAATTACTCTGCCAACGGAGACGCAATTACCTACGGCGGGTCAACCACTGTAGCGGGAAATTATACTGTTGAGGTTTGGTTTAACACCTCAAGTATTGATCTCGACCGCCAAATATTTACGGCTAAATCACTGACAAATTCTACCGCTGCTTTCTATCTTTCAATCGGGACGGGAACTTCCGTCTCGTTTACTACCACCGAAGGAACACAAACTGCGTCTGCGACGTTTGGAGCCAATGAATGGCATCATCTCGCTTGTGCGGTCTCGCCAACCAGATATACTTTATACCTCGATGGAAATATGATTGCATCGCGAACGATGGCCGATAGTACAACACTCTTTGCGCCCACTCAAGAAATTCATATCGGCGGCTGGGGTAATTGGTTCCTCGGTTATCTTGATGAAATTCGTGTATGGAATGTTACCAGAACGAATTCAGAAATTCAGACCAACATGCTTAATAGTCTTACCGGTACTGAGCCGGGACTGATTTCTTATTATAACTGCAACGAGTTATCGGGTACAACACTTCACAATATTGTCTCAAGCGAAATGCATTGTACATTAAGCGGTTCGGTAGGATTTACCTCCATTGCTTTTCCGGCAACCGCTGTTTTTAAAGGATACACTTCTAACGTGGCTACAACTTCCGCCGTGCTTAACGGCTCTTATTATTCAAACAATAATGCTTCCTCATGCTACTTTGAATACGGTACTACGCAGTCTTATGGCACAACCTCCACCGTGCAAAAT
>JALNZH010000031.1 GCA_023229405.1 Bacteroidota bacterium | reverse complement strand
GTTTTCCTGGACAAATTGTTCACTGTGTCATTTGGTCAATGCTATTCTATCATACCATCACTATTTCTGTTCTTTATCATGCTTGCAGTAGTTCATCAACCCGTTACAGCACAACCTGCCCGGTCGTTGTTTTCGTCGGATTCGTTCCTGGTGTTCATTCCTTTTTCGAATCAGTCCGGGTTCAGCGGTAACTGGAATCTTTCCGTGGATATTCCCCGGTTTGCAGCAGCATATACGCGGCAGAGGTTCAGAGTCGGCATTGTGTCACCGGAATACGTACGCACGTTCGCAATTGATCGGTCGATCGATACCAATGAGATGACAAGAGTTGCTAATCTGAAGATGATTGCAGAACATTTTAGAACACGGTTCATTGTGACTGCAGACATTCAAGAATTTTCCATCTCCCGGTTTATGGTTTCCGAAGTTCAATTGGCCGGATACGAAGCGTTTTCCGCCGAAGTGAAAATTTATTTTTCGTTGTACGATGCGGCACAATTCGGTACTGCCCGGACTCCCGTTGTGTATGAAGGTGAAGCAGAAGGAATCGTGAAAGATCGGGGATTGGGAATTACGCTCTTCGGCAAACGTACCGACCGGACCAACAAATATTTTGCGCTCGATGAAATTGCGTTCGGCAGCGAAGCATTCGTCAACACGATTATCGGCGAAGCGCTATTGAAATGTATGGATGATCTTGGAGCGAAGCTCGAACGCTCAATTCCGTCGCTGGTCAGCAAAAGTGTGGTGCTTTCCTCCTCCGTCATTATCGACTCGACAAAAACAGATCCTGCCATTGCTATCACTCGGAAATTGCTGAACGGCGAGATCGTTATGGTAGATGAAGACGATGTTTTTATCAGCCTTGGATCGGCTGATGGAATTGTTGTTGGCGATATCCTTCCAGTGTTCGGCGGTGAATCTCCGGTGACAGATCCGGGGACAGGTATTGTTCTTGGAACCAGGGAAGAACGGGTTGGAGAAGTGCAGGTGATTGAGGTTCGGGCGGACCATCTCTGTTTGGCATTGATTGTTACTGGTAAAGGATTGATCGAACCGAAACATCGGGTCCGGAAAGTATTCGTTCGATAACACGGCAAACCGAATTATTCGTTGGGTCATGTGTGGTTTTTAGAACACATTCATCTTACCGAACTCCCGCTGACCGTACTACATATTGAGATTAGCGGGCAGGTGTTTTGGCATCGTTATAGTTTAAAAGATGCTGACACCCATCAGTAGAACGATATAATTTACTCAAATTGTCCCGCTACTTTTCGTTGTAACCGCTTAATTTTATTCGTATTTTTTATGATTATGGAACGATCATCTGCGAAAATATTTCTGTTGCTCTTCGTCCTCAGCTCTGTTACATGGCTGTATGCGCTCTCCATGAAAAATATTACCGCTGGTAAATTATTGAAATTTGGAACGGTGGTATTCGAAACCACTTTGGATCCGGCAAAAGAGCGGGAAGTCTATAGGTCTGTTGCAGAATATTCTGTAATTGTTTTTTTCAGCTATCCAATTGTGCTGATCACGGCATTCGGATTTTTCAAGACAACAAACCGTATGTTTGCAACGGACGGATGGTTGCTGATGTCTGCAATTCTTCTTTTTATGTTTGTGCCGGTAGAACTGTTTTGTTTTTGGCTGGACTGGAAAATAGTGGGACTAAATTATTGGGGTGAATGGCCGTTGGAAGAATTTCGCAAAGCGGCGCTTGCTCGTATTACTGCGCTGGCGGGTGTACCGCTGATCGCTCAACTCTGTTATTTCACAATACCGGTTCTTGTGCTATGGAAACCGTTTTCCCGTAAGTCTGAAATTCTTCCCTGAACAAAAAGCGAGATGATTTTACCGCGATGGCAATACACAAAAAATAGATTCTCTATTCCACAGAGGGTTTCTTTCGATGAGTTTCCGCTGGTTCTTTCTTCTCTTCCTTATCATTCACTTATTCGCATTTGCTGATTCCCTCAATATTGCACTGTATGAAAACCGTTTGTTCAGTATGTCGGATTTCTTTCATCCAGTGATGATCCGAATATTGTTATCACTACAAAAATGAATCCCCGATTTTTATTGGATCATAACATGTTTTCATAGCTGTCCAAAATAAAACCCTTATTGACAAAAATTTAGCGAAACAAGTCGATGTATGGAAGATATGTTATGTTGAGAAAAGTAAGCCCTCCCCTACATTTCTTATAGTGTTGGATGAGATGTGGGAGGGAGCGAAATTTAGGAGGATTGAGTGAGCTTGTTCTCCCCCCTACCAAGGGGGAGATACAGAGGGGGTCTGAAAACATGAAGGGACTTTTGATGGCGTTTTTTTCCATCTACAGGCAAGTGCGAACGGGATTCAGCGAGCGCGTTACATTTCGCAAGTGGTTCTTGTGCTTCTTTTCTTGTGCCGACCAAATCTTTATACCATGTCGGCATTCCTTCGGAACCCCGTCAAGAAAAAGAAGGAATAAGTTTTTCTTTTCTATGATTTATTTTGGACAAGTATGATATGTTTTTTTTAATAGAATTTCTTGCCGAACCTAACTCCAATGTTGGATTTTCATTCGGAGTTGAGTCGGCGGATTCGGTTCTTATTTCGAGCGTTGCATTTCCTGTGTTTACCAGCCAATTGTTTGCGTTACATTTTAGAATGCAAAATTATTCAGTCTATCAATCCCGCGACCTTGTTCAATGGGATTTGCACACTACTGGGGAAAATACGGATACAGTGCCAGGGAGAGTGAAGATTGAATCGGACAGGAAATGGAAATACATCAAGGTACCATTCTTGTTTCAAGATAAGATATTATCGACGGGGATATGTGTTGGTATTCCCGGTATTGATCACGTAATTCCGGATTATTTCGTACTTTCGCCGAACTACCCCAATCCGTTCAATTTGCAGACCACCATCACGTTCGGCCTTGCACAATCGGAATTGTCTTCACTGAAAGTGTACGACGGGCTCGGCAGTGAAATCCGATGGAGAGTGAATGAATATTTGAGCGCAGGAACGCATCTCAGGAATTATTCGGCTGCGGAATTGAATAGCGGGTTTTATTTTTATACATTATGTTCAAATAGTTCCTCCAAAACAAAAAAATGTTGATGGTGAAATAAGGACATGAACGCAGAAGATTTTTTGCCGGATCTCGAAGAGCTTGCCACCGAAATGGGAATGAAGATCCGTTATGAAAAAGGGGATTTTGACGGCGGGTATTGTATTTTGAAAGATCAACAGATTATTGTCGTAAACAAAAAACTGCACGCCTCCCGTAAATCGGTGGTGATTGCCCTTGCGCTGGGAGAAATTGGCATCGAAAACCTTTTCGTTAAACCGAATGTGCGGATGTTCATCGAAGATGAATTGGTGCGCGTTCGCTGATTTCCATCTTCTCTGACGGCAACCATATTATGAATATACTTGTCATTAACGGACCCAATCTCAATCTGCTCGGCACGCGGGAACCGCATATCTACGGTTCCCAAACGCTGGCGGATATTGAACATGAACTTACCGGCCGGTATCCTGAAGCGCATTTCACTTTCTTCCAGTCCAACCATGAAGGCGCAATTGTTGATGCACTGCAATCCACCATCGGGAAAGATTTCCACGGCGTGGTGATTAATGGCGCTGCCTTTACACATTATTCCTATGCCATCCGCGATGCAATTTCCATGTTGATGATTCCGACCGTGGAAGTGCACATCTCCAATATTCATCTCCGCGAAGAATTCCGCCGGCATTCTGTCACATCGCCTGTCTGCGTCGCGCAGCTTTCCGGATTCGGCTCGAACGGATATTCTCTGGCGGTCGAAATGCTGCTCTATCATAAAAGTTCACAGGGAAAAACTTCCGAATGATCAAAGCCGTCATCTTCGATCTGGACAATACACTCGTCGATTTTATGGCAATGAAACGTCAGGCAATCGGTGCGGCGATCAATGCGATGATCGATGCCGGACTGAAACTGACGCGGGAAGAAATTCAGCAACGGATTGATACCATCTATCAGGAAAAGGGGATGGAGTTTCAGAGTGTATTCGATCAATTATTATATGATGAGTTTCAAAAGGTTGATTATAAGATTCTCTCTTCCGGTGTTATTGCCTATCGTCAGGCGCGTGAAGCGGCGCTCTCCCCGTATCCGCATGTCTATACGACGCTGATGAATTTGCTGAAGATGGGAATAAAACTCGGTGTCGTGTCAGACGCTCCAGCAAAAGAAGCATGGCTGCGGCTAACGTATCTGAATCTCCATCACATCTTTGACCATATCGTTACTTTTGAAGATACCGGCAAACGCAAACCGGATCCGGCGCCGTTCGAAAAAATTCTCTCGCTGCTGCAGGTTGCACCATCCGAAGCGTTGATGATCGGTGATTGGGCGGAGCGGGATATGGTTGGCGCTTCAAAGGTCGGAATGAAAACTGTCTTTGCCCGGTACGGCGACACCTTCGGCACCGTTGAAACCAATGCGGATTATGAAGTGAACGACATTGCGGACTTGATCGATATTGTGAAGAACCACAATACTATGATGTCATTGAACTCCTAGACTCTCATTGTTAAGGCTAACAATAACTGTATCGTGTCATTTCAACCGGACGGTAGTTTTAACTTGATGTGAGAGAGAAATCTGAATTTGATTTTTACCATTTCTAAAACGGATTTTTCGATGTCCCAAAAAGCAGGATTCCCCAAAATAACAATTGTAGTGAATTATAAGAACATTATGTGAAACCGTATGGTCACCGGTATCGGCATCGACATTATCGAAATATCCCGCATTGAACATTCCATTGCTCAGTATGGCGATGCATTTCTGAACAAGCTCTTTACCGCAAACGAAATCCAATACTGCAAATCCAAACAATTCCCCACACAGCATTTTGCCGCACGGTTTGCTGCGAAAGAAGCATTCAGTAAGGCGGTCTCCACCGGATGGAGTGGCGAGTTTGAATGGAAAAATATTGAAGTGAAGAACGATCCTACAGGCAAGCCGGACTTGATCCTTTACGGCAAAACAGCGGAAGCACTCAACGGATATTCAGTGTTTCTCTCCATGTCGCATTCGGATTCTACTGTGGTGGCGTTTGTAGTGATTGAAAAATATTTTTAGACCCGTTTTAAATAAAACGCACTGTATCTATTACCATATAATACCGTGAGAAATCTATTCGTCTCGGAAGAGTTTTCGCGTTGTACCTGCTGCCGAAAATTCAATTCCGAAGTTGGTGTTTCTCAAGGATGAAGTTTTAAAGGTGATGTTGTTCGCAGCTTCGCGCCGGACTTCATGTAGGTCTCGTGTATATTCAATAAAAAGAGGATCCCGATAAACAAACATTCCCTCGGGTGTTGTCACCAAGGCAGATTCCTGAATAATCAGATGTAGCCCGTTCCAGAGTAAATCGGTAATAATTCCATCGGTGATTTTCCCCGCATGATACATCTCTGAACTCTTTTCGACGGAAACGATTGCAATCTCTTTCCCGGAAGTGAACGCTATATATTTGTTGTCGTCGGTGAATGCAGCTTTCCGAAAAAGTATATTCACATCTCCCGTAAGAGTGCCGTTATTGGAGATGATGGATGCAGATTGATACACCAATCCATCCTGAAAAATATAACTGCCCGCTGCGATCGTTTGCTCGTCCTCTGACATCACCACTTCATACCCCATAGCAAATGGCAGCGTTGTTTCCCATTGTTTTGCTCCGTCAACAGAATATTTCCGAACAATTGCTTTTGGCTGCGTTACATCGGACGTAAGAAACACAATCGACGATTGACCTAATGCGACAGTAATCGTCCGTTCATAATTCGGCCCCATCTCCTTGAAGAAGTTTTGTTCCCACACTTTTTTCCCTTCCGAATTATAGACTTCCACAAATCCGTCAACGACGTACGATAATACGACTATCCCCGTTGTGTGATGAACATATGTTGTAGGGAACGGAACATCGAACGGGATGGAACGTTCAATGGTGCCAATGATTGTTCCGCTCTTCACCAGTTGTACACGGAAGAGATTATTTTCTCCGGCATGTTTCGCTCCGCCACGCTGTTCAACATTCAAAGAATATTGCGCTGAGGACAAGGAGAAAACAAAGAATGTTAACAAAAGAATTGGTGAAAAAAAATGGAATGTGATACGACGATGAGATCTCTCATCCCGATGCATTGTTGGCGTAACAATTTCTTGCTGCTTCGGAAACCGAAATGGCAAGCATTGTATGTGTGTATTCATTGTTATCATACATACTCGAATCGTGGAAAATGAATAAAGCTTCAGCGAGATCACTTCAACAACACCAACGATTTTGTCGCAGAAAAATTCTTCGTCCGCAGCCGGTAAAAATAGACTCCCGACGCACACCCTGATCCATTCCATTGCACGGAATATGTCCCAGGCATCATTTCTTCATCCACGAGTGTTGTTACTTTTTCCCCAAGGACATTGTACATATCTAATGTTACTCTCTCAATCGTGCCGGCACTTCGTTGTTCTTTTCCCAGTAATTGAAAGGAAGAGGAGAGCGCAAATCGAATGATTGTTGTCGGATTAAAAGGATTGGGATAATTCTGTTCCAATGTATATTCTGTCGGAATCGATCCTGCGTTCTGTTCAACAACGGAGGTTGTGATACCAAAATACTTCAGCACTGCTCCCATCACTGCATCGCGTTCAACGTTGGTGTGGATTGTCTCAAATGGCAATGCCAGCAGTGCAACAGCGCCCGGCGATGATCCACCTGCAAACGTTCCGCTGAACGCTGTCATGGCTCCCAATCCGTTGCCGTAACTTGCAACGATGGAACTGCCACCAAAAACGGAAAGATAATCCGGATAATCTTCGCGATACGGAGATCCTTGCACGGTATCGCCGTATCCGAATGAAATTGCGCTCATAATTCCAGAACCAATAACAGAATAACTGCCCGATGCATCCCCGGCATAATCTGCTTTTAAATATGTATTTAAAAAATCTCTGTCGGATTGTGTCGGTCCGGAAAGTCGGTCCAGATCGTACGCCACTTCGGAACCCGAAACAAAAAGATTCCCTCCGGTTTTTAAATATGCCGCTGCTTTTGCTTGTTCGTTCGTGCCGAATGTTTCGTCGGTGGAACTTTCATCGCCGAACATCCAGAGAACAGCGTTGTATCCGGATAACGAAACAGAACCATCTGTGACCGCACGATTATGAATCGTCTCGAAGCGAATGGCGATTGATTGTCCTGCAATAAGTGCGAAGGGATGGAACAGTTTTGAATAACTTCCGCTTCCGCCGTTTCGGTCGAATGCGTCGACCACGAGCACTTTTTTCCCGGTGAGATTCGGTCGTAGTCCGTACGAATCGCTGAGTTCGCTTTCGTTGGTGATTGCGGCGGAATCAACGGCAGTCATTCGAAAGTAGACCGGCGTCGTGGAAGTAATTCCTTTAAATGAATAGGATGTCATCGCCGGTTTTAAAACAGCTTCATTCTTTTGCAGCGACCAGGACGTACCGTTAAGCGATGAGTACAACCGATATCCTTTTAGGTCGGGCTCGGTGTTGGGGTACCAGTTAACAGTGATCCGGTTTGTAGAATCGTTGAGGACTGACTTTAAAACCGGAGGCGCCGGTGCCGCCAGGTCCTGCGTAGAAATTTCAAATGGGACGAAAACGGTATCTGCATTGCCGTGTGTATCTTGAGCATAAACCATTACCTGATATTGACCGGCGGGAAGCAGCGCTGAACTGAAAGCACTGTTGTCGACACTTTGTAGTCTGGATGTGCCGATATTTCCTGTGCCATTGGTCAGATAATAAATATGTTGGGATGTGGAAGAACTTAACGTGTATACGACGTTCGAACTGGCATCGTTTGGTTTCCAGTCGAACTTATATCTCACTCCGTCTACACCGGGATTGTATACAACGCTCGATTTGTCCGCAGCATAGATCTTGTAGCCGGTATGATACACGCCGTTATTCGATGTTGATCCGGAATTAGGGATCGCATTGGCGTTCACTTCCACCAACTGTGCGACGATATCAAATAAACCGTACACTTTATTATTGGTAAATTTTACGCTTGAATTGTCCTGGTAAAATTCCACGGAAAGTACTTTCGGTTTCCATGTATCCACATACGGCTCAAGACCGCCCGCTTTTCGCAGTGGATTTGTTTCATAATTAAACGCTCCGTCAACAAGATGTGTGTGTCCCTGACCGGTGAGAATATTGCCGAGAATTGTAACACCTTTAGTTACCTGTTGACCCAAGGTTAATGAAGGATTCGGTGCGATGTGGACATACGCTATATTTTTACTGACACCGTTCACTGTTCCCTTTATACGAACATACGCGCTGGTTCCTTCCGGTGAAATATCTGTCACTTGACCGTTCAGTACGGCATATACGGGTGAATTATCCGCTTTGGGAATATCGGCTCCGTTATGAAAATGGTTGCTGGAAAGGGTGTTTCGGAATTCACAAAATGTCCCGGTGATACTTTGTGATGTGGCAAACGGAGTGACCGGCCATTGATACGAAATAGTATCCTGACAGAAGGAATGAGAACTGAGGAAACCGATGAGAAGGAAAATTTTCTTCATAAGAGGAACAGTTGTAAAGCTGTTGCATTATATCGCGCTTTCATTGAATCAATGTATCAATAATTCAATGAACCAATTATTGCATGAGCAATTCTATTGTTTCTTTTACGAATCTTGGATTGTTGCAAATAATTCCGTCAACGGAAAGATCCAGCATTCGCTGAACATCCCGCCCTGTTTTTACACCGTACACATACAATGCATATCCTGCGTTATGGGTATCCGCAACAACATCGCTGTTAATCTGGAACTTGCTGCACACGAAAAGTTTCGCACGCGAGTTTTTCATCAGTGTGGATGGGGATTTCCGAAAATGTGTGATGGGATTATAGATCACACCGGTGATAATCGATTCATCAATTTCGCCGATCTCTCTGATCAGTTGATGATTGAATGAGGTGAAGAGAACTTTGGAAAGTGCTTTTGCTTTTTCCGCTTCCTGAACCACCAGTTCGACGGCGGGGGTGCCATTTGTGCTGACCACGTCCGGTTTGATCTCGATGTTCAGGCGGACATCTTTTTTAAGCAATGGGAAAACATCTTTTAACAGTGGAATTCTTTCACGGTGAAATTTTGGGGAAAACCACGATCCGTTGTCGATCATCGTTAATTGGCGGGAGTGTTTTTGGTCGATCGCCCCGCTACCGTTCGAAGTTCGCTGAAGCCTCCGGTCGTGAAAAACCACGGGAATATTGTCCGCCGATAGACGCACATCCAGTTCAAGCATGTCGCTTTTAGCTTCGATCGCTTTCTGAAATGCAGCAATGGAGTTCTCCGGCGCTTCGTCCGAAAATCCCCTGTGTGCAATAATGAGAGGTGGTACTGGTGTCATGACGTGCGAAAGAGAGAAGACCGGTGTTGAATTAAAAGATAGATTGGTTCAATGACTCAATTTCACATTTTTATTTCAAGGCTTCGAGCATTCGCTGGGCAACCACTTCTACACTTCCCTCACCGTTAACGGAAGAGAGTAAACCGCGCGATTCAAAATACGTTTTTACCGGTGCGGTGCTCTGCTTATAAATAGTGATCCGTTTGGTGATGGTCTCTGCTGTATCATCGGCGCGATGTTCCACCGACAAACGTTTCACCAGGCGTTCCATGATGTGCTCTTCTGTTACTTCAATATAGAGAACCCGTTTCAGCGAAATATGGAGTTCCTGCATCATTGTTTCCAGCGCTGTTGCTTGTTCCACTGTGCGAGGAAATCCGTCCAAAATAATGCCGTTGACACATTCGTGGGATTGCAGGACGCTCCTGATCATTCCGATCATAATATCGTCCGCAACCAGATTGCCAGCATCCATCAGCACTTTAGCTTTTATGCCGAGGTCCGTTTGATGTTTGATTTCTTCCCGCAGCATATCGCCGGTGGAAATGTGGGGAATATGAAAACGTTCGGAAAGAATCTTTGCCTGTGTTCCTTTGCCGACGCCGGGAGGTCCGAATAAAATTATATGCATAAGAAAATATTTAACCACAAAAGTACGAAGAACATAAAATTATAGGATAATCCGTTTTACCGCACCTTTGAAATGGTCAACGTTAAAGTTTATGAAAAGTCCGATTCGATTATGTATGAGTTTTAAATAGGTAATTAACTGACTGTGAAATAAGGGCGACATTTCTGTAACCACTTTTAATTCTACCACAACTTTTTCATCCACCCAGAGATCAATTCGAAATCCTTCTTCAAGAGTTTCACCGTCAAATACAACTGGAATATAGTGTTGTCGTGAATATCGAATTGCGCGTTTTATAAGTTCGTGGCATAAACATGTTTCATATACTGATTTTAAAGGGCCGGGTCCTAACATTGTAGATACATTAAAAGCGCAATCAATAACGACAGTGATTAATTTTTCTGTCTTGTATCCATTTGCTGAAATGGTGTTTTTGTGCCTTAATGGTTAACGAGAAGTCTTTCTTCTTTTACCGCCAGTTGCCCGCACGCCGCATCAATATCGACGCCAGCGCTGTGACGGATGAATGTAATGACATCATGACTCCGAAGCTGTTGCCAGAATTTTTCCACTCCCTCTTTCGACGCACCGTGCAGTCCTGCGGAATATCCCTGAGGATTGGTGAATTCAATTGAATGGAAGGGAATAAGATTTACCCGGCAATCGAGCCTACGAGATGCCTTTACAAGCAACTGCACGTCCTGCTCCGTATCGTTGACACCTTCAAAAACGATATATTCCAGCATAACACTCTTTTTTGTCTTCTTATTGTAGTATTCCAATGCCGCTAATAGATCTTCCACTTCGAATTTTTTCGTAATCGGCATCAGTTCCGCCCGCACTTCACTCCGTAGGGAATGAAGGGAGAGGGCCAGTTTAATCTTTCGGTCTTCATCCGCCATTTTCCGGATATGGTTTGCATACCCAGCGGTGGATAAGGTGATCCGTTTGGGACTAAGACCAATCCCATTCTGATCGGTTAGAATGTCCACTGCGGACATGACATTATCGTAATTCAGCATCGGTTCTCCCATTCCCATAAAGACGATATTGGTGATCGGCTTTTCGGAATTAGCCTGAGCGGTAAGGTACTGGTTCAGAATTTCCCCGGTGGACAGATTACGAATGAATCCCATACTTGCCGTTGCGCAGAATTTGCAATCTAGCGCACATCCGATTTGTGTGGAGACACAAAGTGTCATCCGTTCATCGGCATCCACAGCTGTTGTTCTTGGCGGAATAAGTACGGTTTCAATCTTTTTCCCGTCGGAAAGTTCATACAGGAACTTTACTGTTCCATCCATCTTTGAGGTTTGAAACGTGGAAACGGGAAATTGTTCGATTTCAGCGGATTCACTCAGTTTTTGCCGGAGGGGAACTGGGAGATTGGTCATGTCTTCAAAGGATGACTCTCTATATTTATAGAGCCACTGATAAATCTGGGCAGCACGATACTTCGGTTCCCCTATGGAAACGACATAGCGTTCAATTGCGGACTGCGATAAACCTTTGAGATTGAGTTTAGCCATAAGAAAAAAATTAGACTTGGGAGGTAGAATCACCAGCCAAGTCTACTGTAAAATAGCAAAAATGGGTAAGGATTGCAATGAATGGTAGTGTCTTAATTTAGAACATTACGTCATGCCGAACTTGTCCCGCTGTATGGGATGCCTTTAAGCGGCATTTCGGCATCTAAAATCATTATGAAAGATGCTGACATTCCTGCCTGCCGGCAGGCAGGCGTCAGCATGACGAGATTATTATGCTTCAAATTAAGACACTACTCAATGAATCCGCTCATCCATTTTCATTTTCCCACACTATACTTAAGCCTTTTTTGGATTTTTGCACAGGAAAAAACTCTTATCCGTGCCCTTTCTTGCTCCACATACTACCAGAACTGTTTTCCCGACTATAACAGTTGCGCAGGAAATATTCTTTCTTTACTCGCATAATAACGATCGCGTAGTCTAATGTTTTTGTCACAACAGTTTTTCTGATTAAGCCAGACTGCTCTTCCTTTTGCCTCTCACGTGTAATTTCGATACTTTGTTGTTATTTCTCTAAAGTCCGGTCTCTGCCAGGCTTTTCATCATTCGAACTTTATGTGATCCATGGCTAAGACAAAAACATCACCGACAACACAACTCCATTCAACAAGATCTCCGCTCATCATTAAAGGTGCCCGGGTTCATAACTTGAAAAATATTTCCGTGGAGATTCCGCGCAACAAACTGGTGGTGATCACCGGAGTGAGCGGATCCGGGAAATCTTCGCTGGCATTCGATACGATTTACGCGGAAGGGCAGCGAAGATATGTGGAATCGCTTTCTGCGTACGCTCGTCAATTTTTAGAACGGATGGATAAACCGGATGTGGATGTCATTCAGGGGATGTCACCGGCGATATCCATTGAGCAACGGACCAATACCCGCAATCCCCGTTCGACAGTGGCAACAACAACGGAGATCTACGATTATCTCAGGTTGCTATATGCCCGCATCGGCAAAACATTTTGTCCGAAATGCGGTAGAGAGATCACGAAAGATTCCGTCCATTCGGTGGTGGATCGTCTGCAGACGTTTGCGGAAGGATCGAAATTCTACGTGATGTTCCCGATGCATTCTCATGAAGGGAAAAGTGTCGCACAGGAGATCGATACGCTGAAGAAGCGGGGTTTTTTCCGGTTGGTGGTGAACGGAGAGATCATCGATGTGAACGAACAAAAGTTTACGGCGAAATCGAAGAAAGATATTTTTGTTCTGGTGGATCGGTACATTCTGCGAAAAAAAGAGATCCAGAGTCAGAACCGGTTGGCCGATTCCATTCAAACGGCATTTGTAGAAGGGGATGGGTATGCCTCCGTTCAGAATCTTGAATCAAAAGAAGTAATTCCGTTCAGTCAGCATTTTGAATGTCCGGTTGACCAGATTCGCTTCGAAGAACCGGAGCCGCATCTGTTTGCGTTTAATTCTCCCATCGGTGCCTGTCCGAAGTGCCAGGGATTCGGCCGTTCCGTCGGGATCGATATGGATCTTGTCATACCGGATCAGGAAAAGACACTGAAAGAAGGAGCGGTGATGCCGTGGACGACGCCGAAGTTTCAAGAGAATCTGCGCGATCTTGCGCGGATCGCGTACGATGCCGGTGTGCCGATGAACGTGTCGATCAGAAAGCTGACAGAAGAGCAGATGAAGATTGTGATGAACGGATACGGCAAAGAGTTCGACGGCATCAACGGATTCTTTAAGACAGTGGAACGGAAAGCCTATAAAATTCAATACCGCGTGTTGTTGAGTAAATACCGCGGTTATACTGTGTGCGATGAATGTAATGGGAGCCGTCTTCGAAAAGAAGCGTTGTATGTTAAGATAGGCAGAAGACCGATCGGCGATGTGGTCTCTATGAATATCGAACAGGCCGATGAATTTTTCCGGCAATTGGCACTTTCCGATGTTGAAATGAGCATCGGTAAGCGGATCCTCGAGGAGATCAGAAAACGTCTCCGGTATCTGGTGGATGTCGGCGTCGGTTATTTAACGCTGGACCGTCTTTCCAATTCACTCTCCGGCGGCGAATCGCAGCGCATCAATCTTGCAACATCAATTGGTTCGTCCCTGGTCGGATCGATCTATGTGTTGGATGAACCGAGCATCGGATTGCATCCGCTGGATAATGATCGGCTGATTGGCATTTTGAAGCGGCTGCGCGACGTGGGAAATACCGTACTGGTTGTGGAACATGATGCGGACATGATGCGGTCCGCGGATCAGATTATTGATATTGGTCCGAAGGCAGGAGAGCGGGGGGGAGAAATTATTTTCCAGGGAACATTTAACGAAGCACTGAAAGATCCGAAATCACTCACCGGACAATATCTGTCGGGGAAATTGGGGATACCCGTTCCGAAAGCTCGCAGGAAACCTGTGACCATTACCTCAAAAATGACGGTCAACGGTAGAGATTCCATTAAGATCCTGAATGCATTCCAACATAACTTAAAAAATATCGATATTGAAATTCCGCTGAAGATGTTCGTCTGTGTTACCGGCGTAAGCGGATCGGGGAAAAGTACGCTCGTTCATGATATTATCGGTGAAGGGGTGCGGAAGCGGTTAAACGGACATATCGGACGGTTGAGCGGAGTTCATGAAATTAAGGATTGGGAAAAGATTCAGTTTCTGGAAATGGTGGATCAGTCTCCGATCGGTCGTTCGCCCCGCTCCAATCCCGTAACGTATATCGGTGTGTTCGACGGGATCCGGGAATTGCTTTCCAAAACAAGTGCGGCGAAGATGCGAGGCTACCAGCCGGGATTTTTCTCGTTCAACGTACCCGGAGGACGCTGTGATGTGTGCGAAGGGGACGGGCTGCAAAAAGTGGAAATGCAGTTTATGGCGGATTTGTATCTTACCTGTGAATCGTGCAACGGCAAGCGGTACAAAAAAGAAGCGTTGGAAGTGCGATGGAACGGAAAGAATGTAGATGATATTCTCGCACTGACGGTCGAAGAAGCGATTGCATTCTTCGGGAAGTATTCCGACGGGAAAAAAGTTAAACAAAAACTTCAGGTGCTTGATGATGTGGGATTGGGATATTTGCATCTCGGTCAGGCGGCAACAACCTTGTCCGGAGGTGAAGCACAGCGCATTAAACTTGCAACGCATCTTGTTGAGCAGAAAGATGGACATACGCTCTTCATCTTTGATGAACCGACGACAGGCCTTCATTTTGACGATATCACAAAACTATTGAAATGTTTTACCGCGCTGCTGGATGCCGGGAATTCGCTCTTGGTGATTGAACATAACTTAGATGTTATTAAATGTGCCGATCATATCATCGATATGGGACCCGGCGGCGGTGACAACGGCGGATCAGTGGTTGCAGTCGGTACGCCGGAAGAACTCGCGAAAATTCCGCAATCATACACCGGCACTTTCCTCAAAAAGTATTTGTCATTACGTACGACACCATAATATGAGTGACCCATTATGCAAAAAAAGTGATGTGACAAAGGTTACAGAACATCCTCTACAACAAGTCTTTTCTTGTTCCACTCTTCTAAATTTCTTATATTCAATAACTTATATCCATTTTTGGGCCCTTAGCTCAGTTGGTTAGAGCAGCTGACTCATAATCAGCGGGTCGCTGGTTCAAGTCCGGCAGGGCCCACTGTTTTTTCTTTAATCTCATTAGGGTTAAATTCCACGCGGCGTGCCGCGTCATTCCAGTGAATGCCGGAATTTGGAACCAGGATGCCAGCTTGCCTTGCCGGTAGGCAGGCGTATGCTGGCATGACAAATACCTCGCCGAGTGCGGCGAGGATCTTTATTAAATTGATTTTTGGAATTTTGAATGAAAATTACAATTGTAGGAACAGGGTACGTCGGTCTCGTCACCGGAACCTGTTTTGCAGAAACAGGAAATCATGTTATCTGTGTTGATAATAATCCCCAAAAACTTGCCAAACTTCAAAACAAAGAAGTTACAATCTACGAACCCGGCCTAGAAATTTTATTCCAGCGAAATATCCAGCAAAAGCGACTGGAATTTACCGGTGACTTGAAATCTGCGGTGCTGTCATCGGAATTTATTTTCCTCTGCTTACCGACACCTCAAGGGGAAGACGGTTCTGCCGATTTAAAATATATTCTCGGCGTTGCAGACGATATCGGAAAAATTTTTACTGAAGCGGGAGGAGATGCGCAGCACAAGGTCATTATTAACAAGAGTACCGTTCCGGTGGGGACTGCGAATCTTGTGTTTGATGCGGTGAAAAAATATTCCGTGCGGAATTTTGATATCGTGTCGAACCCCGAATTTCTTCGTGAAGGATTTGCGGTTGAAGACTTCATGAAACCGGACCGGATCGTTATCGGCACAAAGACGAAATATGCCGCGGACAGGATGCGGGCATTGTATGAACCGTTTGTTCGCCAGGGAAATCCGATTATCGAAATGGATACCGCGAGTGCGGAAGTGACAAAATATGCTGCCAACTCGTATCTCGCGATGCGTATTACCTACATGAACGAACTGGCGAACTTCTGCACCTCGGTGGGGGCGGATGTCGACCTTATTCGCAAAGGAATGGGTTCCGATTCGCGGATCGGAAAGCGGTTCCTCTTTCCGGGTATCGGGTACGGCGGATCCTGTTTTCCCAAAGATGTGAACGCACTGATTAAAACGTCTGTGGATGCAGGCGCAGAGATCAAACTTCTTACCGTCGTCGATCAGGTGAATAAGAAGCAAAAAGAGGTGCTGGTCGATACGATACTGAAGTATTACGACAATTCAATCCGCGGAAAACACTTTGCCGTGTGGGGGTTGGCATTTAAACCCAATACGGATGATATGCGTGAAGCTCCTTCCGTGGTGATCATTAAAAAACTGTTGGAGCATGGAGCAACCATTACCGCATACGATCCTGCGGCGAATGAAACGGCAAGATTCGAACTCGGAGAGTCCATCGTGTACGCCGAATCGGAGTATCGTGCATTGGAGAATGCCGATGCACTTCTTGTATTGACGGAATGGAATGAATTTCGCAATCCGGATTTCTCCGTTATACAATCATCGTTGAAACATTCAATTATTTTCGATGGTCGTAATATCTTCGATCCGATAAAGATGCAAGAACTGCGGTTCACATACTTCAGCATCGGCAGAACACCGGTGATCGCGCAATAAAAATTGCACCACGGAGGAGACGGAGAAAAATGTAAGCCGAAGCGACATGTCAAGTTTTATTGCCAATGCTTCGGTTTAAAAAAATATTATTAACCGATGCTACACATACAGTAATTTTTTGGGGGACATGGTTCGGCGTGGCGCAGAAAAGTTGGTCATCCTGGGCAAGCACCGCACATTTTGAGACCCTTCGACGCAGCCTCCACGGAAATCTGGCTTTGCTCAGGGTGACCATGGCGCAGCGCGCGTCGACAGATGATCAAAGGCAATATTATTTTTGAGAAATGGCATTAGTATCCAGCACCCAGTATTTTTTTCACGTAATATAACATCTAGCATCAAGAAAGTTTTTCATTCATGAATACATCAGTTGTTACCGGCGGCGCAGGATTTTTAGGCTCTCATCTTTGCGAGAGGTTATTGGCCGAAGGTCACAACGTGGTCTGCCTAGACAATCTGCTGACCGGGTCGGTGACAAATATCGAACATCTTTTTGCCAATAAGAATTTCACATTCCAGCATTATGATGTAACGAATTTTATTCATGTGCCCGGCGATATTCACTATGTCTGGCATTTTGCGTCGCCGGCTAGCCCGATTGATTATCTGAAATTTCCGATCCAGACGTTGAAAGTTGGGTCGCTGGGAACGCACAAAGCGCTCGGATTTACGAAAGCAAAAAATGCCCGTTTCCTTATTGCCTCAACCTCCGAATGTTACGGCGATCCCGAAGTGCATCCGCAAGTGGAAGAATATTGGGGAAATGTCAATCCCGTTGGTCCCCGTGGCGTGTATGACGAGGCAAAACGCTTTGCGGAAGCGATGACAATGGCATACCATCGGTACCACAATGTGCCAACTCGGATTGTTCGCATATTTAATACGTATGGTGAACGGATGCGGATCGAAGACGGCAGGGCAATTCCTGCGTTTGTCTCACAAGCACTCCGTGGCGAAGATGTAACCGTGTTCGGCGATGGATCGCAGACACGCAGCGTGTGTTATGTCTCCGATTTGATCGACGGCATTTATAAGCTGATGATGTCCGATTATGTGATGCCGATGAATATCGGAAATCCGGAAGAGCTGACGATGCTTCAGTTGGCACAAGAGATTATCGCGCTGACGAACAGTAAAAGCAAAATAGTGTATAAAGAATTACCGGAGGACGATCCGAAGATTCGCCAGCCGGATATTACCAAAGCCCGGACGATTCTGGGATGGGAACCGAAGATACACCGGGCGGATGGATTGCGGAAGACTATCGGATATTTTTCCAGACAGTTGCAGAACGGTGCGCGGTGAGAGACGGGTGTACAGACATGTTGTTTTGTTAAGAAATTAATTGGCAGAGGCAGAAATTATGATTAATAAATTTTTCATCGCGTTCATGATCTTTATGGTACCGGTGATATTATATACGCAGGATCTTAGCAGTCCGGAGATTAAACAGCAGGCAGAAACCCAGCTGCAAACGATGACACCGCAGGAGATCGATGCGAAAATAAAAGAATCCGGGATGACGCAATCGGAAGCGCAGGCGAAAGCAAAAGAATTGGGAATCGATCTCAATTCGTATCTGAAAGGCTATAAAGCCCCGGGGACGGGCGGTACCTCGGTTCCTTCTGCTCCATCGTTAACACCAGCACAGACCACTCCGGCCGCCGGAACAGAAAAAAAGGCTGCGCCTGCGAAAGAAGAGCAATCGAACGAACCGATCATTAAAAAAATTGCGCCGCGAGGACCTGTTGACGCCGAGTTATTCGGACAATCATTTTTCAAGTCCGGGAATGCAAATTTTACCCCCTCTCCATCATTTTCCGAAAAAGAATATGTTATCGGCGGGGGCGATGTGCTAAAAATTTCGATGTGGGGAACGACCGAAATGACCAGTGAATATACGGTGGACAAAGACGGTCGGATTATCGTACCGACGGTCGGACCGATCTTCATCGCCGGTTTCAGTTTTGAAGACGCCAAGAAAAAAATCCAGATGACGATGTCCAAATCGTACTCGGGATTGATTGAATCGCCGCCGAAAATATTCCTCGATGTATCGCTTTCGAAATTGCGTCCCATTCGTGTGTTTATGATGGGTGAAGTGGAGCAGCCCGGAGGATATTTTGTTAATAATTTCGGGAATGTTTTTAATTCTCTTTTTGTCGTTGGTGGACCAAAAGTAAGCGGTTCGATGCGTGATATCCGGGTGATCAGGAACAACAGAGTGATTGCAAAAGTGGATTTGTACGATTATATCATCGGCAATACAAAAACGAACGATCTGCGCATTAACGACAATGATATTATTTTTGTTCCGCTCGTCGGCAAGGTTGCCACCATTCACGGTCAACTGCTCCGGACAGGGAAGTTTGAGCTGTTGCCCGGTGAAAATCTGAAAAAGTTGGTAGAATATGCCGGGGGTTTTAAAAGCAACATCTATAAAGAGCGTATCCAGGTTGACCGGATCATTCCAATGAATGAACGAGTAAAAGGGGGAGCGGAACGAAAGGTGTTTGATGTTGAGTTTTCAGACATCGCTACAGGGAAAAAGGATTATACGCTGGAAGACGGCGATATTATCACGGTATTTTCAATTTTAGACACTCGGGTAAACATTGTTGTTGTGAACGGAGCAGTTGCGCGGCCGGGGGTTTTTCAAATTGAAAAACTTCAAACAATTAAGGACCTACTAGCTGCGGCGGATGGTTTATTGCCGATCGCCTATCGTAAGCAAGCCGAATTGATGAGAACACGCCCCGATAACACGCTGGAGGTAGTGACAATCAATTTGGAAAAGGTGATGGCGAACGATCCGAAACACAATCTCTCCCTAAAACAATTAGACAGACTCCGTGTCTATTCCATCTATGAATTAAATGCTCCCATGACGGTGACCATCGGCGGTCACGTCAAATTTCCAGGAGAGTATCCGTACGCCGACAGTCTTTCGCTGAACAAAATCCTTTTTTCCGCCGGCGGATTAGGGGACTCCGTGTTTCGCGCCAATACGTTTCTGGAACGCGGATATATTTCTCGATTGAATCCCGACCTTCTCTCTCGGTATCTTATTACGTTTAATGTTGCCGATGTTGTTGATTTTCCAACAACAAAGGACCTCGTTGTTGCTCCGGGAGATGAAATTCGCATTTATTCCAGGGCGGAGATGCTTTCCGGCAGAGGAAATGTGTCGATTGAAGGACAGGTAAAACGCCCGGGTACGTATCGGTTGGAAACAAATCTTACGTTATCCGAGCTGGTGTATCAGCATGTCGGTTTGGCGGATACGAATTACCGGAAAACGATATTCCTGGAGCGGGCCGACCTTCTTCGAGAAATGCCGGACAGGCAAACGACCCGTATTGTTCAGTTTAACCTTGGGGAGCTCTATAACGAGAAAAAAGGAGACACGCTGCTTCTTCCGAACGACCGCATTATTGTGTATGCAATGAATGCCGTAGAATTGGCTCAGTACCGCGTTCAAATTTTTGGGAGAGTAAAGAAACCGGGAGAGTATCAATTGTCGAAAAATATGACGCTCATCGATCTGCTGTTGCAGGCCGGCGGATATACGGCAGACGGATGGAGCGTTCAAGCAGAAATTGTTCGTGCTGGGAATAAAGATCTCGGAGAAGACTCACTGGTTCATGTGCTGTTTAACGAATTGCCGGATCTGTTGTCGGAATCTTCGGCGAAGTTGGATATGATAAATACTTCGCCGGCGGCAAAATTTTTTCTGAGAAATTTGGACAGAGTTTTTG